>NZ_VWWK01000158.1:0-16381 GCF_011753035.1 Burkholderia sp. Ax-1720
CGCGCCGAACCGGGCCGATCGGCCGGCAGCCCCGCCGCGCGCGGCTCGGCGCGCCCCGCGCTGGTGCGTTCGCGCGCCAAGGTACCGATTCCCGATTATCGAAATGGGTGCCGACTCATTTATTTACCCGGCGCCATCGATCCGCGAAGGACCCCGCTTGATTCTTTTGCGTGCCACCTCATTCGGAATTGCGCATCCTCGACATTCGCGGCATCACAAAAATCCAAAATTCTCCAAGCCCCCTCAAAATCCCTGGAATTTCCCGCAACAGCCCGCCAGACAAGGCGATAAAGCACTCATTCGGATTCCGAAACCGCGTTTCACTTCATCAAACCTGTTAAAAATACAGGCTAAATCTTCTCATTAATCGGTTGACTGGGTTCCCGATTTTATTGAACAATTTACCGCGCCGTGGGTATTACATAATTCCGACCCGAAGCTGATCCGACAGCGTTCGACGGGTGCTCGCAACACGGCAATTACACAAGCAAAATCATCGAACGGGCCGACAAGCTATGAACCAGATACAAACCATGAGGGTGTTCGTCTGCGTCGCCGAACTGCAGAGTTTCCGGCAGGCCGCGCGCAAGCTCGGCGTGTCGAACGCACTCGTCACGCGGTCGATTGCGATGCTGGAAACGCATCTGAACACTCGCCTGATCCATCGCACCACGCGCAACCTGTCGCTGACCGAGGCGGGTACCCGCTATCTCGACGGTTGCCGCGCCCTGCTCGAGGAATTCGATCATCTCGAGGCCTCGGTCGCGCATACCATCCGCGAGCCGGTCGGCACCTTGCGGATCGTGGTGTCGGGCTCGCTGTCGCCGCAGCGGCTCACGCCGCTGGTCGACGGCTTCCGCCGCCAGTACCCCAAGGTGCGCGTGCAACTGACCGTCGCCGACGGCCCGATCGACGGGCTCGACACCTCCTACGACGCGGCCATCATCGCCGGGCGCAAGATCGAGGACGGCGCGGCGCTGGTCAGCCACGCGCTCGCCCCCGATCCGTTCGTCGCGGTCGCCTCGCCGGCCTACATCGAGCAGCGCGGCGAGCCGCATCGCCCGGACGAGCTCGCGCGCCACGCCGCGGTCACGCTGCCGCTCGACTCGCACGGCTTCGCCTGGCGCTTCGTCGACGCGGGCCGCTTCGCGCACCTGGTCACGCTGCAGCCGGCCTACACCATCAACGACGCCTGGCTGGTGCGCGCCGCCGTGATGGCCGGCTCCGGCATCGCGATCCTGCCCGAGAGCTTCGTGGCCGACGCGATCTCGCGCGGCGAGCTGGTTCGCCTGCTGGCCGACTACCGGATCGACGATACCGACGCGCAGCTCGCGGTGGTCTATCCGAACCGCCAGTTCGTGCCGGCGCGCACGCGCAGCTTCGTCGAGCACGCGCTCTACCATTTCGGCGCGCGCTCGAACGGCCGCTACGGCTACGTGCACGACGCGATCGGCGAGCGCAGCGAGGTGGCCACCGGCCTGCAGTGATCGCGTGCGAGGACGGCCGGCGCCCGCGCGCCGTCACCGTCCTCGCTTCCCCAGGATGCGGCCAATAGCCGCAATCGGGGCCGCCGTCCCGCCGTCCGCCATCCGCGGACGACCCGGTGGCGGCCCCGATCGGCGCGGATCGACAGGTCCGCGCCCTGCGGCGGCCGGGTATTCCGGCCGCCGCTTCCAGCGCCCGCGCGCCGCCGCGACGGCGCCCTGCCATCCCCCCCGTCGATGGAACCGTTCCCCGCCCGCCGACGCGGCCGCGGCCGCGGCCGCGGCGAGGGTCTGCTATCGTTGCGGGCTTCGGTCGCCGCCCCCCGGCGCCCCGCAGCCTGCGTCCCTTTCCCATGCGTTTCGACGATTCCTCGATCGCCGCCGTCTATCGCGCGATCTTCGAGCGGCGCGACATGCGCCACTTCACCGCCGAGCCGGTCGATCCGGCCGTGCTCGCGCGCCTGGTCCGCGCCGCGCACCATGCCCCGAGCGTCGGCTTCATGCAGCCCTGGCGCTTCATCCGCGTGACCGAGCCCGCGCTGCGCGAGCGCATCCACGCGATCGTCGAGGCCGAGCGCCGCGCCACCGCCGCGGCGCTCGGCGAACGCCAGGACGAATTCATGCGCCTGAAGGTGGAGGGCATTCGCGAATGCGGCGAGATCCTGGTGGTCGCGCTCGGCGACGATCGCGAACGCCATGTGTTCGGGCGCCGCACCCTGCCGGAGATGGACCTCGCCTCGGCGGCCTGCGCGATCCAGAACATGTGGCTGGCCGCGCGCGCCGAGGGGCTCGGCATGGGCTGGGTCTCGCTGTTCGACGTCGAGGCGCTGCGCAGCCTGCTGGGCATGCCCGAGGGCGCCAAGCCGATCGCCGTGCTCTGCCTGGGCCACGTCGACGCGTTCTATGCGCGCCCGATGCTCGAGGAGACACGCTGGGCCGAACGGCTGCCGCTCGAGGACTGCCTCTACGAAAACGGCTGGAACCCGCCGCCCGGGCCCGCCAAGCCGCAGCCCTGAGCGCCCCGTGGCGCGCCGCGGCCTGCCGTTCGATCCCGGCTGCGCGGCGCCGGCGCGTCGCCCGCAAGCAACAAGTAATCGGGCCCCATTCATTGGGGTTTTTACTGAGATAGAATCGCGCCTATCCCTGCCCGGCCGCCCGTGCGCCGCATCCCGCGACGCCCCGACCCGGCCCGTTTCCCCCGGACTTCCCCGATGCCGCTGCCCCTATTCGCCCTCGCCATCGCCGCGTTTGGTATCGGTACCACCGAATTCGTGATCATGGGGCTGCTGCCCGACGTGGCGCGCGATCTCGCCGTCTCGATCCCGGCTGCCGGCCTGCTGGTTTCCGGTTATGCGCTGGGCGTGACGATCGGGGCGCCGATCCTCGCCGTCGTCACCGCGAAAATGCCGCGCCGCCAGGCCCTGCTCGGCCTGATCGGGGTGTTCATCGCCGGCAACCTGCTGTGCGCGATCGCTCCCGGCTACGGCCTGCTGATGGCCGCCCGCGTGGTGACCGCGTTCTGCCACGGCGCCTTCTTCGGGATCGGCTCGGTGGTGGCCAGCAGCCTGGTGGCGCCCAACCGCCGCGCGCAGGCGATCGCGCTGATGTTCACCGGCCTGACCCTGGCCAACGTGCTGGGCGTGCCGCTGGGCACCGCGCTCGGCCAGGCCTTCGGCTGGCGCTCGACGTTCTGGGCGGTGACCGGCATCGGCGTGCTGGCGGCCGGCGCGCTCGCGCTGTGCCTGCCCCGGCAACTGGAGATGCCGCAGACCAGCATCGCGCGCGAATTCCGCGTGATGCGCAATCCGCAGGTGCTGATGGTGCTCGGCATCAGCGTGCTGGCCTCGGCCAGCCTGTTCTCGGTGTTCACCTACATCACGCCGATCCTCGAGGAGGTCACGCATTTCACGCCGCACGAGGTCACCCTGGTGCTGCTGCTGTTCGGCCTGGGCCTGACGGTGGGCGGCACGCTAGGCGGCAAGCTCGCCGACTGGCGCCGGATGCCCTCGCTGATCGCCTCGCTGGCGCTGATCGGGCTGGTGCAGGTGGTGTTCGCCGGCACCATGCACCTGCCGATCCCGCTGCTGGTGACGATCTTCCTGTGGGGCGTGCTGGCCTTCGCGATCGTGCCGATCGCGCAGATCCTGATCGTCGACCGCGCGATCGAGGCGCCCAACCTGGCCTCCACGCTGAACCAGGGCGCCTTCAACCTCGGCAATGCCACCGGCGCCTGGCTCGGCGGCATGGCGATCGGCGCGGGCGTGCCGCTCACGCAACTGCCCTGGGTCGGCGTCGCGATGGCGGTGGGCGCGCTGGCGCTGACGCTGTGGTCGGCTTCGCTGGAACGGCGACCGTTCGCGGGCCCCTCGACGCTGGCCTGAGCTTTAAGGCGGCTCGCTGGCGCGGGCCTGACGCGCGCCGCGCGCGTCGAGCGCCAAGCCGCATCGATTCGATTGCCTTCTCGCGCGCATCAATTTCGATCGATGCGCACCGATTCCATCCCGACCGCGTCAGCTCGCGCCGTGCCCCGCCCGGCGCGCCGCGCCTCTCCATCGTTCCTCCATCCGGCCTCCACGCCCGTCATGGCCCCGAACCGGGGCCCGGTGTAGCATCTCGGCCGATGAAAACGATCCTCACCCGCGATTTCCTGGCCCTGATCCTCAGCGTCGCCGTGGTCGGCCTCGGCACCGGCGCCACCCTGCCGCTGACCGCGCTGGCGCTCACCGAGGCCGGCCACGGCACCGGCGTGGTCGGCATGCTGACGGCCGCGCAGGCCGGCGGGGGCCTCGCGATCGTGCCGTTCGTGACCTGGCTCACGCGCCGCTACGGCGCGCGCGAGTCGATCGTGGTGTCGGTGCTGGTGGTGGCCGCGGCCACCGCCGCGATGCAGGTGCTGGACAACCTGGTGGTCTGGGCGGTGCTGCGCGCCTTGTGCGGCGCGGCCTTGATGCTGTTGTTCACGATCGGCGAGGCCTGGGTCAACGAGCTCGCCGACGACGCCACGCGCGGCCGCGTGGTGGCGATCTACGCCACCAACTTCACGCTGTTCCAGATGGCCGGGCCGGTGCTGGTGAGCCAGGTCGCCGAGCTGCACGGCACGCGCTTCGCGCTGTGCGGCGCGCTGTTCCTGCTGGCCCTGCCGACGCTGGCCGCGATCCGCCGGCCGCCCGGCTCGGGCGGCCCGCATCACGAGGAGAGCCACGATCACTGGCGCCGCGTGCTGCCGCTGATGCCGGCCCTGATCGTCGGCACTGCCTTCTTCGCGCTGTTCGACACCCTGGCCCTGTCGCTGCTGCCGATCTACGCGATCGAGCGCGGCGTGGCGGCCGGCGTGGCCGTGCTGCTGGCCTCGATCACCCTGCTCGGCGACACCACCATGCAGTTCCCGATCGGCTGGCTCGCCGACCGGCTCGGCCGCGCCCGCGTGCACCTGGGCGCCGGCATCGTGGTCACCCTGCTGCTGCCGCTGCTGCCCTTCGTGATCACCGATCCCTGGCTGTGCTGGCCGCTGCTGTTCGTGATCGGCGCGGCGGCCGGCAGCACCTACACGCTGTCGATCGTGGCCTGCGGCGAGCGCTTTCGCGGCGCCGCGCTGGTCACCGCCAGCTCGATGGTGTCGGCCTCGTGGAGCGCGGCGAGCTTCGGCGGCCCGATCCTGGCCGGCTCGCTGATGAATGCCTGGGGCAGCGATGCGCTGGTCGGCGTGATGGTGGCCGCCTCGCTGGCCTTCGTGCTGGCCGCGCTGTGGGAGCGCCGGCGCGTGCCGGAAGGCGGCGTGCGCGGCGAGGCCTGAGCAGCCGGCGGGCGGGGCTTGCCGGCTCGTGCGCCGCCATCGAACCCCGCTCCGTTTCCTTTCCCTGAACGTGGCCCGGCAAGCGCCCAGGCCCGACTCGGTCCGACCAGGGCGCCGGGGCGCGTCTCAGGCGGCCCGGCGCGCGGCGCCGTCACGCCCGCGCGTGGCCGCGCCGAGCCCCAGCACGAACAACGCCGAGGCCAGCACCGGCAGCGCCGCGGCATGGAACAGCGCCTCGTTGCTCCAGTTCAGCGCGATCAGCTGCCCGCCCACCAGCGGCCCGAGCACCGAGCCGATGCGGCCGATACCGAGGCTCCAGCCGATCCCGGTCGAGCGCAGCGCCGTCGGGTAGTACTGGCCGGCCAGCGCGTTGACGGCCGGTTGCCCGCCCACCACGCAGAAGCCCCCGGCGAACACGGCCAGCAGCAGCCACGGCAGCGAGGCCGCCGCCAGCCCGATCGCGCCCACCGAGGCCGCCGCGCAGACGAAGCAGACGAACAGCACGCGCACGAATCCGTAGCGCTCGATGAAGCTGCCCAGCAACAGCGTGCCGATCACGCCGCCGGTCTGCAGCGCGGTGCCGACGATCACGGCCATCGAGGCGGAATAGCCGGCCTCGCGCATCACGGTCGGCAGCCAGTTCGACAGGAAGTACAGATCGATCAGGTTCATGAAGCTGATCGACCACAACAGCAGGGTGACGGGCAGGCGCCCGGCGCGGAACAGCTCGGCCACCGGCGCGCCCTCGGCGCCGGCCTCGCGCACCACCAGGCGCGTGTCGGCGTCGATCGGCAGCGCCGGCGCGAAGGCCGCCAGCCAGGCGCGAGCGCGCTCGAGGCGCCCCTTCAGCACCAGGAACTGCAGCGACTCGGGCAGCCAGGCGAGCATCGCCAGCGCCAGCAGCAAGGGCACCGCCCCGCCGACGTAGAACACCGCGCGCCAGCCGAAGGCCGGGATCAGCGCGGCGCTGAGAAAGCCGCCCAGCGCCGCGCCGAGCGTGAAGCCGCAGGACACGAACATCATGCGCCGCACGCGCCGCGCCGGCGGGCTGAACTCGCCGACCAGCGCCATCGCGTTCGGCATGATGCAGCCCAGGCCGAGCCCGGTGACGAAGCGCAGCGCGATCAGCGCGGGAATGGTCGAGACCAGCGGCGTGGCCAGCATGCTCAGCGCGAAGAACAGAGTCGCGCCGATCAGCACCGGCCGCCGGCCGATCCGGTCGGCCAGCACCGACAAGCCAAGCGCGCCGAGCAGCATGCCGAACAGGCTGGCGCTGAACACCGGCCCGAGCGAGGCCTTGGCCACGCCCCATTCGGCGATCACGCTGGGCGCGACGTAGCCCATCGCCTGCGCGTCGAAGCCGTCGATCACCAGGCAGGCGCCGCACAGCACCAGCAGCATCGCGTGAAAGGCGGGCCGGTGCGTCTCGTCGAGCACGCGCTCGACCTCGAGCACCGCCGCGCCGGCCTCGGCCGGGCTTGCCTGCGGCGCGCTCATCGCGTGCTCCCTGAAACGATGTTTCGGAGATAGTGCGGCGGCGGGAGGATCGGGATCGGGGACAGGAATGGCATCGAGGGCGGCTCCGGTTCGGCGACGGGCGCACCACGGCCCGGCGGCGGCTCGTGGGCGCGCGCAAGGCGGGATAAGAAGAAGGTGCCGGCGCGTCGAGCGTTACGAATAGTAAAACCAATTATGGATATCGTAATCGCCGTATACCCTGAGTCGCCGATCCGGGCCGATATCCATATGAGCAAAACGGTGAAACGCGTATCGTGCCCGCTGCTACTATGCTTGAGGTAATCCGGCTGCACGACGGCCGTTCGCCCACCCGACGAATCCATGATCCCGCCCACCATCCCCGAACTGGTCGACCGAGCCGGCAAGCTGCCCTATCTGCGCGAGCATATCGCCCTGGCCGCGGAGGGCGAGCTGGCCGTGGCGCGCCTGCACGAGCTGACGCTCGGCAGTGCCTATCAACCGATCTACGACGTGACGATGCCGGGCGCGCCGCAATCCTCCTCGCTGGCCGACGCGATCGAACGCTACGGCGACGAACTCGGCTTCCAGGCGGTGCTGCGCGCGGACGGCGCGCCCTTCGACCCGTTCGAGGCGCTCACCGACGATCCGACGCTGGTAGCGGTGGACCGGCTCTCGCGGGCGCTGCACGCGATCAACTTCTTCGGCGCGCAGCGCCACGGGCTGCTGTTCCTGCGCGTGCACGAGCGGCTGCTCAAGAGCGTCAAGTACGATCACGGCAAGCATTTTTCCTCGGTGCTGCGCCACTTCGGCCTGAGCCCCGAGCGCATCGTGATCGAGCTGCCGGCCGCCGCGGTCGCGCACAAGACCTTCCTCGGCTACCTGACCAAGAGCTACCAGCATCACGGCTTCAAGGTCGCCGACAAGCTGCCGGATCCGGGCCGCATCCTGGCCGTCGAATCGGAGATGGCCAGCCCCGACTACATCAAGATGGATGCCGCGATCGCCTTGCGCGACGGCATGGTCAAGGCCCTGGTGGGTTACGCGCAGCGCGTGAAGATCCCGATCATCTTCGACCAGGTGGCCGACGAGACGCAGTTCTCGCTGCTGCGCCAGTACGACGTGCGGCTCATGCAGGGCCCGGTGTTCGCGCAGCCAGCCCACGTTTGACTTGAGCGACGCCGCGGCGGGCGCACCGCCCGCGCCGAGATGAACATCGGCCGGCCTCAGCCCGGCTCGCCCAGCCTTTGCGCGAGCGCGCGCAGCTTCGGGCCGATGCGCCTGCGAAACACCTCCTCCCCCATCGACGACGCCGGCCCGCTGCAACTGAGGATCAGCCAGCGCCGCTCGCGCGGTTCGCGGTAAGGCACGGCCACCGCGTTGACGTCGTCGTGCCAGTCGCGGAACGAATAACAGCAGCCCTCGCTCGCGTAGTCGGCCAGCGCGCGCTCGGCCGCGGCCACGCGCGCGGCCGCCGCGCGCGCCGGCTTCACGCCGCGCCGCAGCTCCGCGAACAAGGCCTCGCGCTGCTCGGCCGGCTGCACCGCCAGGTAGGCGCGCCCCATCGAGCTGGTCAGCATCGACAGGCGCGAGCCGGGCGCGAGACCCAGCGTGAGCGCGGTCTCGCTGCGGATCGTCTCCAGGTAGATCATGTCGAGGCCGTCGCGGCAGCCGAGCGAGACGGCCGCGCCGATCTCGCGCGCCAGCGCCTGCATGTGCGGCCGCGCCAGATCGAGCGCGCCGCTGCCCGCCAGCAGCGCGTGACCGAGCGACAGCACGCCGGCGTCGAGCGCGTACTTGCCGAGCGCCTCGTCCAAGCGCAGGTAGCCGAGCACGCTGAGCGTGTAGGCGAGGCGGTTCACGGTCGCCTTCGGCAGGCCGGTGCGCTCGACGAAATCGCGATTGCCGAGCAGGGTCTCGCCGGGACGGAAGGCCCGCAGCAGGTCCAGGCCGCGCGCCAGCGCGGTGACGAAGCGGCGCTCGTCGTAGGTGGTGGGATCGGGACGGGAAGGATGCATACGATGCTACACTGGACGCCAATTTGCAAAACATTGTTCCGCACAGCGGAACCTCAGTCAAGCAAGGAGAAGACTCATGGGCGCTGCCGCCTTCCATTGGGATGACCCGCTGCTGCTCGACCAGCAGCTCGCCGACGACGAACGGATGGTGCGCGACGCCGCGCAAGCCTATGCGCAGGGCAAGCTCGCGCCGCGCGTGACCGAGGCCTTCCGCCACGAGCGCACCGACGCGACGATCTTCCGCGAGATGGGCGAGATCGGCCTGCTGGGCCCGACCATTCCCGAGCAATACGGCGGCCCGGGCCTCAACTACGTCAGCTACGGGCTGATCGCGCGCGAGGTCGAGCGCATCGATTCGGGTTATCGCTCGATGATGTCGGTGCAGTCCTCGCTGGTGATGGTGCCGATCTTCGAATTCGGCTCCGAGGCGCAGAAGCAGAAATACCTGCCGAAGCTGGCCAGCGGCGAGTGGATCGGCTGCTTCGGCCTGACCGAGCCGAATCACGGCTCGGACCCGGGCAGCATGGTGACGCGCGCGAAGAAGGTGGCGGGCGGTTACGCACTGTCGGGCGCGAAGATGTGGATCACCAATTCGCCGATCGCCGACGTGTTCGTGGTCTGGGCCAAGCTCGACGAGGACGGTAAGGACACGATCCGCGGCTTCATCCTCGAGAAGGGCTGGAAGGGCCTGTCGGCGCCGGCGATCCACGGCAAGGTCGGCTTGCGCGCCTCGATCACCGGCGAGATCGTGCTCGACGAGGTGTTCGTGCCCGAGGAGAACCTGCTGCCGGAGGTGAGCGGCCTGCGCGGGCCCTTCACCTGCCTGAATTCGGCGCGCTACGGCATCGCCTGGGGGGCGCTGGGCGCCGCCGAATCCTGCTGGCACACCGCGCGCCAGTACGTGCTCGATCGTCAGCAGTTCGGCCGGCCGCTGGCGGCCAACCAGCTGATCCAGAAGAAGCTCGCCGACATGCAGACCGAAATCACGCTCGGGCTGCAGGGCGTGCTGCGCCTGGGCCGCATGAAGGACGAAGGCACGGCCGCGGTCGAGATCACCTCGATCATGAAGCGCAATTCCTGCGGCAAGGCGCTCGACATCGCGCGGCTCGCGCGCGACATGCTCGGCGGCAACGGCATCTCGGACGAATTCGGCGTGGCGCGCCACCTGGTCAATCTCGAGGTGGTCAACACCTATGAAGGCACGCACGATATCCACGCGCTGATCCTCGGCCGCGCGCAGACCGGCATCCAGGCCTTCTTCTGAAGGTTGGGGCGCCAATGTAAAAAGGGCATCGCGATCACTCGCGATGCCCTTTTGCATTCAGGCGCGCCGCGGCGCCCGAGCCATTACTTGTTCGGCTGCGGCGTGAGGCGCAAGTACGGACGCACGGCCTTGTAGCCCTTCGGGAAGCGCTGCTTGAGCTCTTCCTCGTCCTTCAGCGACGGCACGATCACCACGTCCTCGCCATCCTTCCAGTTGCCCGGCGTGGCGACCTTGTAGTTGTCGGTCAGTTGCAGCGAGTCGATCACGCGCAGCACTTCGTCGAAGTTGCGGCCGGTGCTGGCCGGGTAGGTGATGGTCAGGCGCACCTTCTTGTTCGGGTCGATCACGAACAGCGAGCGCACCGTGAGCGTCTCGTTCGCGTTCGGATGGATCATGTCGTACAACTGCGAGACCTTGCGATCGGCATCGGCCAGGATCGGGAAGTTCACGCTGGTCGACTGCGTGTCGTTGATGTCGCTGATCCAGCCCTTGTGCGATTCCACGCTGTCCACCGACAGGGCGATCGCCTTCACGTGGCGCTTCTCGAATTCGCCCTTGAGCTTGGCCGTCAGGCCCAGCTCGGTGGTGCACACCGGCGTGTAGTCGGCCGGGTGCGAGAACAGCACGCCCCAGCTATCGCCGAGCCATTCGTGGAACTTGATGCGGCCGAGGCTCGAATCCTGCTCGAAGTCGGGGGCGATGTCGCCAAGACGCAGACTCATGTTGCTCCTCCTGGATGGATGAACCGGTGGTGGGCACCGCGCACGGCACGCGCGCGGCCAAACCTCAAGCTTACGACAAGCGGCTGTCCGGACAACGATTATTCCGTCAGATCGTCATGAGAAATTGTCATTTTTTCCCTGCCGCTTGAAAGTTTGGGGAAACTTTTTCGTCGGCGATTCACTCCCTCCTTACAATCGCCAAGTCGTTTACCATGGCCCGGCATGCCGTCCGGCAGGCCCGGGCCGGATCCGGCGCTCCGCTCGCCAGCGGGCACGGGTTTCGCTAGGATGTCGGCTACGCGGTACCTCTGCACAAAGGGAGTTGCAATGTCGGAAGTCAACAAGGAGAAACTGATGTCGGATATCAAAACCGTTCTCGCGGATGCGGAAGACCTGCTGAAACAAGCGGCGGCCACCACCGGTGACCGTGCGTCGGAGCTTCGCGAGAAGGCGCTCTCGCGCCTGAAGCAGGCGAAGGAAAAGGCGGCCGACGTCCAGGTGGTGGTCGTCGAGAAGGGCAAGAAGGCGGTACGCGCGACCGACGACTATGTCCACGAGCATCCGTGGACCTCGATCGGCGTCGCCGCCGGCGTGGGCGTGCTGATCGGCCTGCTGATCAACCGCAAGTAAGCGTCGCCCCCGCGGCGTCCGCGAGGGGCGCCGCGTCCCGCCGCCGGGCCCGCCGGCGCACCACGCCGGCCGGCTCCGGTCACCTCCTGCACGCGCAAGCGCTCCAAACATGACAACCAATACGCCACCGCCTCATCCCGCACACGGCCCCCTGCGCCGCCTGCTCGGTTCCGTATTCGCGCTGCTGCAAACCCGGCTGGAGCTGCTCGGGATCGAACTCGCCGAGGAGAAGGAACGCCTGATCGGCGTGCTGTTCCTCGGGCTCGCCGCAATGATGCTGGCCACCATGGCCTTGATCAGCCTGACCGTGCTGATCGCGATCGCCTTCTGGGACAGCTACCGCTGGCAGTCGCTGGCCGCGATCACGGCGGTCTACGCGATCGGCGCGCTCGGCTGCGGCTTGAAGGCCCGCGCCGGCCTGCGCGAGGCGCCGAGCGTCTTCGAGGCCACCCTGCACGAGCTCGAAAAGGACCGCGAACTGTTTCGCGGCAAGCCCTGAACCCCGGGTCCCGTAACCCGCCGTACCTTTCACGCCCACGCGCCATGAACCAACCCGCATCGGACGACCTGTTCCGCCAGCCGCGCTCGCGGCGCAAGCTCAGCGCCACGCAGTACCGTGCGCTGCGCAAGGAACTGCTGATCCTGCGCTCGGACGTCGAGCGCCTCGAACTCGCCCAGGCCGGCGGCGAACTGCGCGAAGCCCTGACCCACTTCCGCTGGCTGAAGCTGCTGATGCCCGGTTTCTCGGGCGGCTCGCTCAGCAAGTCGGCGAAGGGGCTCAATGCCAGCCTCGGCTCGCTGGTCAGCCAGTATCCGCTCGTCAGCTCGCTCGCCTCGGCCGTGCTCGCCAAGCCGGTGCGCTCGCTCGTCACGCGCGGCGCCGGCCCCGCCATCAAGTGGGGGTCGATCGGCTTCGCGGTCTGGGAGGCCTACCAGATCTGGAAGGGCGCCCAGCGCGAGAAGGCCGCCGCCGAGGCGATCAGGGTGGGCGGCGCGACGACCGGCGCCAAGGCCGGCGTCGGGAAGCAGGACTAGCGCGCCGGCTGCGCGATACCTCGCGCGCTTAGCCTGTTTCGACCGCATTCGCCTCATCGCCTCATTGTCCCCGCCTGCCGCGCGCAAGCGCGTCAGCGCATCGTCCAGCACTCCGGGCGCGGCACGCCCGGGCCGCTCGCTCCCGGCGGGCGGTTACCGCGCAGGCCATCGGCACGCAGCAGATAGGTGCCGCAGGGATCGTCGCGCATCGGCCCGTTCGGCACCGGTGTCGCGCTCAGCCAATAGCCCCCGGCTGGTGCCGGCTCCGCCGAGAGCCGATAAACGGGCAGCCCCTGCTCCGGCACCGTGCCGAATTCCATCCCTTCCCCCTGCCCTGTCGTTTCGAAGCCATCGCGCTCGGCGAGATCCTGCGCGACGCGATACAACGCCGTGACCGCGCCGAGACGATGGCCACGATCGATCTGGCGCCGGTACGAAGGCACCGCGAACGCCGCGATCAGGGCCGCCACGGCCAGCGCGATCATCAATTCGATCAGGGTGAAGCCGCGCCCGCGCGACAGGCGCTCGATCGTTCCCGTACGAGATACCGGGTGCTTTGGAGCTTGCATCGCCCCCTCGTCCCCGCTCACCACGGCGCCGCCGCGACACGCCGCCAGCGTCGCGCCACCTGGCGTCCGTCCTCGAAGGCGAGCTGCAACTGCAGCCAGACCGTGGTGGCCCGCGTATTGCCGGTGCCGCGCGCGGTAAGCAGATAGGCCTGCCAGCGCGGCCGTGACGCGATCGGCCAGCGCTCGATCAGGCAGGATGGCGCGGCCGCGGCACCTGGCCAATGCGCGAACGGATGCAAGGCGGCCGGCCCTTCGAGGGCGCCTCGCTGGCGCCAGCCTTCCGGCTCGCCCGCCACCGCGAGAACCTCGCCGCCGGACGACAGCGAGGCCCGCGTCGGCTCGGCGGCAAACGCGACGCGCTCCGCGAGACTGCGCTCGCAGACGGCGAGCGCGGCCTCGGCCGCATGGAACGCGATGCTGCGCGATGCGAATGCCGCCACCGAACGCGCTTCCGACATCGACACCTCGAACCCCGCCGCGCTGGCCACCAGCAGGGCCGAGATCAGCACCAGCACACCGGGCAGCGCCGCCCCGGACGCGCATTCGCGCCGCGCGCCGGCGCGCCCCTTCCGGAGCTTCAGGACGGAGCGACCGGGACTCGAATGCGCGGCGCATGTGTATGTCGTCATCCGCCGCCTCCGTCCATGAAAGCCGCATTACGCACCGCCAGCCAGCGGCGCGAGATCCAGCGCGCGCGGCCGTCGTGTATCGGCTGGCTGCGGCCATCGCAATCGGTGTAACGGCGCATCCTCGAACCGACCGCGCCGCGCGCCTGCACGCAGACCTCGACGGCCTGCACCCGCTGCCACGCGTCGTCGACCAGGGACGAGGCCTCGTCCCATGCCGCGCGGCCACGCAGGCGGTAACGCACACGCAAGCGCTCGACACCCTCGACGAGCGGCTGGGCCGTGCCGCTGTGGCCGCTGCCCTCGCAATACAGCTCGGGCTCGCCGGTCACGCTGCTGGCCCGCACGAAGTAGCGATCGACCACCAGCGGCGCCGAGCCGCCGTCGCCGATGCCCTGTCCCAGACAATCGGTGACGAGCCCGCCGCTGGTCGGCCAGGTCGAGATCGTGTCGCCGACATAGCGCACCAGCAGGCCGTCGGAACTCGCGCCGGCCCCGGCACAGCCCGGCCGCAGCGCTTCGCCGGATGGACGGCCGGCGCTGCAACCGAACAATGGCGCGAACGGCACGCCGCCGCTGGCGTCGAGCGGACTGAATCCCGCCATGCGCACCGATCGGGAGATCAGCGTCAGCGCCGTGGCAGCGGCATCGCGCGCCCGCACGGCCTCGATCGAGCTGAGATGTGCCGCGCGCTGGGTCCGGTACAAGGACAGCGCCGTCGTCATCACCAGCGCGGCCAGCGCCAGCGCCACCAGTGCCTCGACCAGCGTGTGGGCGCGGCAGCGCCGCCGTCGGCTCATCGCTCGCCTCCTCCGGAGAACGCCAGCGAGATGCAGGTTCGCGGTGCGCGGACCGCCGTGGAGACAGCCTGCTCACATGTGGCGTCCTGCGGCAATGCCGTCGAGCCGCGCGACCAGCGCAGCTCGACGCGCGCCAGGCCATCGCGCGTGGTCTGCTTGAAACGCGGATCGACCAGCACGGTCGAGGCCCGCTCCCAATCGACCATCGTCGTGCCGCCGGCACCGGCCAGTTCCGCCCATGAATCCACGAAGCCGAGCGCCGTGGCGCGCGCGGCCGAATCCGCCGCGGCGGCACGCATGGCAAGCTGCGCACCGAGCACGGCGATGGTTGCGCTCGCAAGCAACAACAGAGCGATCGTGACCTCGAGCAGGGAGCTGCCTGCGCTGGCACGGGCACGCCTCATGGTTACGCTCCGCAAGGCCCGACGGACATGCGCGCTCGACCACCGGCGGCGATCCGGATGCACCGCGAGAAACGCCTGGCCTCGACATCGGCCATTGCCGCGCGCGGCGAAAATTCGAAGCGCCGGAATCCGCCCATCACCTGCCCGACCGGCGGCGTGAATACCACGTCGGCCACCGCGCCATCGACACGCACGTCCCGATCGGTGGGAATCCGGCGTAGCACCGTGCCGCCGTCGCTGAAAGCATCGAATGCCATCACCGACCATCCGCACGACCAGGCCCCGTCGCCTGCTTGCCCGCACGCGCTGCCGGCCGTGTCGCAGGGCGGCTCGCCGTCGCCCCGGCACAGCACCACGCGCACGCCGCGCGTGAGCGCCTCGATGCGCGCGGCGGCCAGTGCCGCCAGCATCGACGCGGCCCGCGCCTCGACACGATCGCGCTGCCGCCAGGCCACGAACGACGGCACGGCATAGGCGGCCACGATTGCGATCAGCGCGACCGCCACCATCGATTCGATCAGCGTGACGCCCGCCATTCCTTGTGCCCTGCCCATCGTCTGCTCCCGTGCATCACCGTGATGCGAGGACTGTAGCGAGACGAACGCGAGCGCGCCATTGGCCGAACGGCCGAATGGCGCGCGTCGACACCGCCGGTGACAATCGTCACGACGGAATCGAGTTCAGGAGGTCGGTAATGAAGCGGGGAAGCGTGGGATCAGCGTTTGCGGACCGGCTTCGGGGGAACGGCGCGGCGAAATTCCTCGATCACGTCGGCGAATTCGGAGACATCCTCGAAGCGCCGGTAAACCGAGGCGAAGCGCACATAGGCGATGGTATCGAGCTCGCGCAGCTCGTTCATCACGAGCTCGCCGAGCTTTTCGCTGCGCACCTCGCGCTCGCCGGTGGCGAGCAGCTGGTACTCGATGCGAGCGACCGCCGCGTCGATCGCGTCCGCTGCAACGGGCCGCTTGCGCAGCGCCAGTTGCATGCTCGCGACGATCTTGCGACGGTCGAATTCGGTGCGGCTGCCGTCCTTCTTGACCACCGCCGGCAAGGCCAGCTCGACCCGCTCGTACGTCGTGAAACGCTTGTCGCAGGCCGAGCAGCGGCGGCGCCGACGAATCGCGGCGCCGTCCTCGGACACGCGGGAATCCACTACCTGCGTGTCGTCATGCCGGCAGAACGGGCAGCGCATGGTCGATCAGCGATAGACCGGGAAGCGCTTGGTCAGCTCGGCCACCTGGCCGCGCACGCGCTCGATGGTGGCCGCGTCTTCCGGCGCATCCAGCACGTCGGCGATCAGGTTGCCGACGATCTCCGCTTCCTTCGCGCCAAAGCCGCGCGTGGTCATCGCCGGCGAACCCAGGCGAATGCCCGAGGTCACGAACGGCTTCTCAGGATCGTTCGGGATCGCGTTCTTGTTCACCGTGATGTGCGCCGCGCCCAGCGCCGCTTCCGCCGCCTTGCCCGTGATCTTCTTGGCCTGCAGGTCCACCAGCATCACGTGGCTTTCCGTGCGGCCCGACACGATGCGCAGCCCGCGCTTGACCAGCGTCTCCG
>NZ_VWWK01000159.1:0-16332 GCF_011753035.1 Burkholderia sp. Ax-1720
CATCTGCCGCCGGACGCGGCGGCGCTCACGCGCGACAAGCATCGCAGCCGGCAGCGGCTGGCCGAGGCCGGGCTGGCGGTGCCGCGCTTCGCGCGGATCGCGTCACCGGCCGAGCTGGAGGCCGCCGCCGAGCGGGTCGGGTTCCCGGCCGTGCTCAAGCCCGTCGACGGCTGCGGCAGCCAGCTGGTGACGCGCGTCGATTCGCTGCCGGCGCTGCGCGAGGCCGTCGAGCGCGCCACCCGCGAGGGCGTGGTCGACATGGGTCGCGAGCTCGGCCAGGCGCTGCTGCTCGAGCAATATCTCTACGGCCCCGAATACAGCCTGGAGGGTTACGTCGGCCGGCACGGCCCGCGCGTGCTCGCGGTGACCGAGAAGCTGCTCGGGCCCGAGCCGTACTTCGTCGAGATGGGGCACGTGGTCGACGCGCCGCTCGCGCCCGAGACGCGGGCGACGCTGGTCGCCTACGTCGAGGCCGCGGCGGCGCGCATCGGGCTCACGCTCGGCGTGTTCCATGCCGAGGCGCGCATCACGCGCGACGGCCCGGTGCTGATCGAGATCGCCGCGCGGCTCGGCGGCGATCGCATCTATCGGCTGGTCGAGCTCAGCAAGTCGATCTCGCTGCCCGAGGTGATGATCCGCGGCCATCTGGGCGAGGCCGATCCGGCGCCCGCCTACGAGGGCCGGCTCGCCACCCAGGTGAGCGGCGTGCGTTTCCTCGCGCCGGACGCGGCGGGGCGTTTCGCCGGCGTGCACGGCATCGAGCCGGTGCGCGCGCTGCCCGGTTTCGAGGAGATCGAGATCTACCCGCGCCTCGGCGAACTGGTGCCGCGCCTGACCGATTTTCGTGGCCGCGTCGGGCATGTGCTGTTCACCGCGCCGGATCGGGCGACGCTCGATCGGCGCGTGGCCGAGGCGCTGCGCGCGCTCGAATTCGGCCCCGCGCTGACCGATCTCTGAAGGAGACACGCCAATGAGCTTGCATCCGCAACCTTCCCCCGGGCGCAGCCGCATCGTCGTGCTCAATCGCTGGTCCGACGATTTCGCCGCCTATCACCGCTACATCGACCACGACGCGCACGAGGTGGCCTATGTCTGCACGCCCGACGGCTCCGCCGCGCTGGCCGCCTCGCGTATCGCGCATCTCGAGCGGCTGCCCGACTTCCTCGACGAGGCGGCCCTGCACGAGGCCGTGCGAGCCTGCGGCGCGGCGCTGGGCGGCATCGACCGGCTGGTCGCGCTGTCGGAGTTCGACCTGATCGCGGCGGGCCGGCTGCGCGAGGCCTTCGAGATCCCCGGCGATCGGCCGGCGGCGGTGGCCCGCTTTCGCGACAAGGCCGTGATGAAGCAGGTGGTGGCCGCGGCGGGCCTGCGCGTGCCGCGCTTCGTCGCGCTGGACGAGGTCGACGCGCCCGATGCGTCGGCGCTCGCCGCGCTGCGTTTTCCGCTGGTCCTGAAGCCGCGCGCCGGCGCGGCCAGCGCGGGCGTGCGGCGTGTCGATACGCCGGCGCAGCTCGCGGCGCTGTGGCCGACGCTGGCGCGTGCCGACCACGAGTGCGAGGAGTACATCGAGGGGCCGATCTATCACGTCGACGGGCTGGTCGCCGACGGCGAATTCGTGATCGCGCGTGCCTCGCGCTACGTCAACACCTGCCTCGATTTCGCCAACGGCAAGCCGCTCGGCTCGGTGATGCTCGACCCCGGCCCGGCCGACGACGCGCTGCTCGCGTTCGCGCGGGACAGCCTGCGCGCGCTCGGGCTCGACGACGGCGCCTTCCACCTGGAGGTGATCCGCGGCGGCGACGGCCTGACCTTCCTGGAGATCGGCGCGCGCGTCGGCGGCGGGGAGATTCCGTTCCTGTTCCGGGATCTCTATGGCGTCGATCTCTACGACCTGTGGGTCGCCCAGCAATCGGGCGATGCGGCGCGCTTCGCCGCGCGCGCGCAGGCGGCGCGGGCCGCGTCCGCCTCGCCGCTGCGCGGCGGCTTCCTGATGCTGCCCGAGCCGGTCGGCAGCCGCTTCGTCGAGGCCGAGGTGCCGTCGGGCATCGCGGCGCTGTATCGTGCCGTGCTGCCCAAGCGCCATCACGGCTTCGACGGCAAGGGCGGCTACGATACGATCCTCGCGCGCTTCCGCTATCGCGGGGCTTCGGAGGACGAGATCGGCGCGGCGATCGACGCCACGCTGCGCGAGTTCCGCTACACGCTCGCGGATCTCACGGCGCCGAGCCGTCCCGGCTGGCCGCGCGGGCAGGGATTGGCCCAGCCGCAATCGGCATCGGCAGCGGCCTGAACCCGGTACCCGATACCTGGTACCCGGCAACGGGCCCGGCACGCGAGCTTGTTGCCTCGCGTGCCGGGCCCGTCCTGCTTGGCGCAGCATTCCCCTCGAATCACCGGGAATCGCCGCGCTTTTCTCCCGACGACATCACTTGTAGCTGGCGCTCAGCTTGGCGAAGTCCAGGCTGCCGTGACCGGTCGCGTAATCCCAGCCCGCGCCGGCCTTGTAGCCATGCCCGTCATAACCGTTGTTGCCGGAAGTGACGTCGTGCACCAGCGTCGGGCTGGCGGGCAGGTTCTGGTAGAAGCGGGGATTGGGGAAGCCGATGCTGTTGTCGTGCGCCGACTCGACCCGCGCGAAGCCGCCCACGAAGATCGGCGAGGCGAGGCTGGTGCCGCCCACCGGCCCATAACCGGTCTTGCCCTTGTGGACCAGGATCGCGCCGGTCGCGCTGGCCGCATCGAAGGACACATCCGGCAGCGCGCGCTTGGTGACCGACTTGCCCAGCGTGGCGGTTTGCCAGGCAGGCACGGGTTCGTACTGGCTGACGCCGCCGCCGGTCGCCCACAGCCGAACGGCATCGTCGAGCGCGCCGCTGCTGGTGGCGTCGGCAAAGCGCAGGCCTTCGTTCCAGGCCGTTTCGCCGGCCCAGGTGGTGGTGGTGGTGGTGGATAGCGTGGTGCCGCCGACCGCGACCACATACGGCGAGCTGGCGGGGGTCGACACGCTGTACTTGCCCAGGTCGACGGTCGATGTCAGGCGCGGCGAGCCGAACAAGGCATCGAACCAGTAGTTCGAGTCGCTGCCGACCACGCCGGGCTGGCCATAGGGGGAACGCGACCACTGATAGACGCCCGCGTCGCCCGAGGACACCGAGAAGATCTGCCCCTGCGCCACCGCCTGCTTGAAGGTGCTGTCGAGCGCGGCCAGCGCGCCGCTGCCGCCTGCGGCGGTTTCGTCCGCGCCCAGCGAGACGTTGATGATCTTGGCCTCGTTGTCGCTCACCGCCTTGTCGTAGGCGGCGGCGATGTCCGCATCGGAAGCCACGTAGCTGACGCCCGAGCCGTCGTCGATGGTATTGAGCGCGGAGTAGAAGATCAGCTGCTTGACCCCGCCCGAGGTGCCGATGATGCTCTGGCTGTCGAGATTCCACTCGCCCAGCGAATTGTCGTCGATCGGATTGAGGGTGCCCGATCCGCCGGCCACCACCTTGGTGTCGACGGTGGCCAGCCCGGCGTTCCTGGTGAAGATGTTGAGATCGGTGATGGCCTGCGAGACATCGCCCCAGGTGATGATGCCCACTGTGGTCTTGGTCGCCGCCGGCAGGCTGCCGGCGTTGTAGATCTTCGCGAAATCGGTCGGCTGGTGGGCCACCTGCGAGGCCGCGGCGGCCTGCGGCGCGGCCGCGTTGGCCGAGGCCCCCTGGTTGCGCGCCGGGTTCGCCGGCGGCAGGGCGATCTGCGGGCGCGGCGTCACCACGTTCTGTAGGCCGAGCACGCTGTCCACGGTCGCGCCCAACTGCGCCGGAACCAGCGCGGGCGTGTCGTTCGCATACACCGGCTTGCCCAGGTAGCTGAAGCGCTTGAGGCTGGCATGGAAGGCGTTCTGCACGTCGCTCGCGTTGCCGCTGGCCGTGACCAGCTTGTTGTTCGCCGACACCTCGACATGACTGAAACCGCTCGCCTTCAGATGCGCGACCACCGCCTGCACCTGTTCGTCGGTGGGCGCGAAGCGGGCCTTGAACTGGGCCGGCGTGAGGTATTTCTGGTAGTTGGCGCTGCCCGGCTGCTCGATCTCCTTGAGCAGCGCGTCGAGCTCGGCCTCGTTGCGATTCTTCAGTGCCACCGCGATATGCAGCGGCTGGCTCAGCTCCAGCGGCGTGACCTGCGTGTTGGGCAGGGCCGGCTTGCCGGCGCTGTTGAGCGCGTAGCGGGTGGCGGCGGTACGCGCTTGCGTGGTGCTGGCGATGCTGGCCGTCGCGGTGCCGGCGCTCGCGCCGGCCGGCAGCAGGAAGGCCTGGGTGCGGGTGGCGACCCAGTTGCCGGGATCGGCCGCGTGCGCGGCAGGCTGCGCGAGCACGGCGGCCGTGATGGGGAGCAGCGAAAAAGCAAAACGCTTCAGGGCACGGCGCTGGACGGACTGATGGTTTGACATGTTCGACTCCGAACGGAAAGGCAGGAGATGAAATCGGCGATACCCGTCGAGGCTCGACGGGCGGCGCTCGCTTGCTGCGAGCACGGCGAAGCGGACGCGAATCACGGCGACATGTTTCCCTCCCGGCAAAACAAGACCGGTCGGGCGATCGGTGATCCACCGATGCGACCTTGCGGCCCCCTCGTATGCCGCCGCGCCGGGGGTGATCGGAGCGGCGACGCCAATGCGGCTGCGCTACCCGGATCGGGCAGGCCGCCTGTCATGCATGCGCTGATGCTGATATTCCGGAGTGCGAATCTCATCCCCGATGCGGGCGCATCGGGTGAAATACCTGGAAAGCGTTGGTGAGAATTTGAAAGATTGCTGAAGTGATGGGGAAGATAGTGGGGAAAATCGAATGGGTCAAATATCCGGGGGACATTTTTTAGTGTTTTTTATCGGATGCTTATATGCCCGGCGGCGAGCATTCTTGTTGCCGCGGCCTCGCTAAACACCGAAGAAAATCGGCCGTCTGGCGAGATTCCGCGAAACCGGGCAGGGATCTTTCAAGGAATTCCGATTCCGGAAAAGAAATGTATTTCGTTTGATGATCGGCCGTTGATGGTCGATTTTGATTATTTGTTCGTGGTGAAAATGGCTGGAGAAATCCGGTTTTGTTTTACGAGGGATGAAAGGTTTTTGTCAATTGCGCAAGTGCGATGCGATTGACGCGATTGTTCACGATCGATGCGTGTCGTCGCGAACCGGTGCCGCGCGCGGCAGGTAATGCCCCGGCGTTTTCCCCAGCACCTTCTTGAACATGGTGATGAAGGCGTTCACCGATTCGTAGCCGAGCTCCGCCGCCACGCGCTGCACCGACAGCCCCGTCGAAAGCCTCTGGATCGCCACCACGATGTGCAGCTGGCGCCGCCAGCGGCCGAAGCTCAAGCCGGTCTCGGCCATCACGAGCCGCGCCAGGCTGCGCTCGCTGAGCGCCACTTGCGCCGCCCATTGCGCGACCGTGGCGCGATTCGACGGGTCCTTGAGCAAGGCGGCCGCGATCCGGCGCAGTTGCCGTTTCGGCGACATCGGCAGGTGCAGCTGCTCCAGCGGCATGCCGCCCAGTTGTTCGAGCAGGACGGCGGCCAGGCGGCCGGTCGCGCTGTCTTCCTCGTAGTCGTGGGGGCGCTCGGCGAGATGGGCGATCAGTTCGCGGATCAGCGGCGGGATCGCGAAGGTGCAGCAGTGTTGCGGCATGCGCGCCGCGCCCGGCTCGACGAATAGCACGGTGATTTCGCCATTGGCTGCCACCCGGTTGCTGTGCGCGACGCCGCCGGGAATCCAGACGCCGCAATGATGCGGCACCACCCACACGCCGCTTTCGACCAGGCAGGTGACGAAGCCGCGCCGCGCGATCACCAGCTGGCCTCGCCGGTGCCGGTGAACCGGCAACTCGACCGCGTTGTCGCGCGCATCCAGGTGCAGGGCCACGGCGCGGGCCGAATGGTGATCCGGGTCGAAGGCGGCCGGGGCGTGGGCGGGGTTCGGGTCGCGCAAGGCTCACCCTTGCGCCGGCGCATCCGCATTGCCGGTGCCCTCGGCCAGCGCCTGGGCATCGCGCGCCAGCATCGCCGGCAGGCGATCGGCCAGGAACGCGATCCAGGCGCCGAGCTGCGGGCTGAGCTGGGCGCGCGCCGGGTGGGCCAGCTCGACGAGCATCGACGGCATCGTGTAGGCGGGAAGCAGGCGCCGCAGCGTGCCCTTGCGCAGGCCGCCCAGGGCGATCGGCGCGGGCAGGATGCCGACGCCCATGCCCTGCTCGACGGCCACCGCCATCGAGGCGGCCACGTTGACCACGAAGGGATGCTGTTCGAAGCGCACCTGCTCGATGCCGGCAGGTCCGCTGAATTGCCAGTCGCTGAAGGGCATGCCGGGCGAGCGCAGGTGCAGGCAGGTATGCGCCTGCAGATCGGCGGGCGTTCGCGGCACGCCGTGGGCGGCCAGGTAGTCCGGCGAGGCGCAGACGATGCAGGAGATCTCGCCGAGCCGCCGCGAGACGATGCCGTCGCCGGCCGGCATGTCGGAGATGGTGAGGGTGCCGTCGTACATCTCGTTGAGGATGTCGACCGAGCGCTGGGAGAGCGTGAGGTCGATGCTGATCTGCGGATAGGCGCGCATGAATTCGGCGACCAGCGGCATCACGTAGTGCGTGCCGAAGCTGGTCATCGAATGGATGCGCAACTGGCCGCGCGGCACCTGGGGCGGCTGGTCGGTGAGCAGTTCCGCCTCGGCGAATTCGAGGTCGGCGAGAATCTTGCGGCAGTGCCGCAGATAGCGTTCGCCCGCCTCGGTCAGCGCGACGCGGCGGGTGTTCCGGTTCAGCAGCCGGGTGCTCAGGTGCGCCTCCAGGTCCGACACGGCGCGCGAGACCTGGGCCGTCGAACGCTGCAACGCAGCAGCGGCGCCGGAGAAACTGCCCGATTCGGCGACTCGCACAAAGACGCTCATGTTTTGAGTCGTGTTCATCCCTTGCCCACGGCGAATTCATCGAATTTCAGTATCCCATGCGTGTGCCCGGCCGGCGCGAAGCCTGACCGTTTTTAGGGATAAATTGCCTGGATCGTGATATCGAGGCGATCGCCGGCGGCCAGTCGTGCCAAACTGCGGCATCCACCCCATCAGGAATCGTCAGGAGGATGCATTTGACCCCGAACACCCCCGCCCACGCCACCGACGCGCTCGCGCGGCAATTCGAGTTTCTCGCCGAGCTGGACAAGCTCAAGTCCGTGATGCGCCAGTCGCCGCTGATCGATCGCAGCCGCAAGGAAAACTCCGCCGAGCATGGCTGGCACCTGTCGATGTTCGCGCTGACGCTGGCCGAGCATGCCGGCGAGGTCGATGTCCTGCACGTGGTCCGGCTGCTGCTGGTGCACGACATCGTCGAGATCGACGCCGGCGATCACCCGATCCACGCCTCCAGCGCCGAGGCTGCGCAGATCGAGGAAGCCGAGCGCCGCGCTGCCCGGCGCATCTTCGGCCTGCTGCCGAGCCCGCAGGCCGAGGCGATGCTGGGCCTGTGGGAGGAGTTCGAGGCGGCGCAAACGCCCGAGGCGGTGTTCGCCAAGTCGCTCGACCGGCTGCAGCCGCTGCTGCTCAATACCCTGACCGACGGCGGCACCTGGACCGAGAACGGCGTGAGCGAGCAGCAGGTGCTGGAGCGCTACGGCCCGGTGATCGAGCGCGGCTCGCCCGTGCTGTGGGAAGCGGCGCGCCAGCGCGTGCGCGCGCATTTCGCCTCGCGCGAGGCGCGCGCCGGCCAGCCGGGCTGATCCTCGCTCCTTCCCTCCAGACCGCCGCGCGCGGCCGCGATTGCCCGAATTGCGGCCCGGCAGGCGCGCAACTCGCGCGATCGGGCGGGGCGGGCTTGCGCTAGCGTAGCGTCTTCGTCCCACGAGACTGTCGCCACCTCGCCATGACCGCCACGCCGCCCGACCCGCATCCGGCCCAAGCGCATTTCGATCTCGCCCTCTCGCTGGTCGCGCAAGGCCGCCATGCCGAGGCCGAGCACGCCTATCGCCAGGTGCTGGCGATCCTGCCCGGCGCCGCGGTGGCGCACAGCAATCTCGGCAACGTGCTCGAGGTGCTGGAGCGTTTCGCCGAGGCCGAGGCGCACGTGCGTCTCGCCTCGGTGCTCGACCCGAACCTGCCCGAAGCCCATTGCAATCTCGCCAGCCTGACGCGCCACGCGGGGCGCCTCGAGGAGGCCGAGCTCGCCTATCGCCGCGCGCTGGCGCTGCGCCCCGACTATCCCGATGCGCTGTTCGGCCTGGCCACGCTGCTGCTGAGTCTCGGGCGCTTCGAGGAGGGCTGGCCGCTCTATGAATCGCGCTACGCGCACCCGCGCTTCGTGCACCAACGCACCCGCGCCATGCTGCCTTGCCCGCAATGGCAGGGCGAGCCGCTGGCCGGGCGTTCGCTGCTGGTGTGGCAGGAGGATGGCCTGGGCGACATGATCCAGTTCGCGCGCTACCTGCCGATGCTCGAGGCCGCCGGCGCGAGCCGCGTGAGCGTCGCCTGCATGAGGGCCCTGCATCGCCTGCTGGCGGGCGTGGCCGGGGTCGACGCGGTGCTCGATCACGACAGCGCCCAGGCGCGCGCGGCAAGCTTCGATTGCTGGACCAGCCTGCTCAGCGCGCCCGCGCATTTCGGCACCTCGGCCATCACGATCCCCGCGCCGGTCGCCTTGCCGATCGAGCCGGCCGGGCTGGCACGCTGGCGCGCCCGCCTCGATGCGCTCGATACCTTGGCGCCCGGAGCCGGGCGCAAGGTCGGGCTGGCATGGAAGGGCAATCCGCAACATCACAACGACGCGCATCGCTCGCTGCCGTCGCTGGCCGCGCTGGCGCCGCTCTGGTCGGTGCCGGGGATCGGCTTCGTCAGCCTGCAGAAGGGCGCGGGCGAGGACGAGATCGCGCCCGCGGCGGCCAGCCAGCCGCTGCTGGCGCTCGGCGCCGAGGCGGAGGACCTGGCCGACAGCGCGGCCATCCTCGCCCAGCTCGACCTGCTGATCTGCGTGGATACCTCGGTCGCCCATCTCGCCGCGACGCTGGGCGTGCCTTGCTGGGTCTTGCTGCCGGGGCGCGACGTCGACTGGCGCTGGATGCACGGGCGCGAGGACACGCCCTGGTACCCGGCGCGCCTGCGCCTGTTCCGGCAAGGGGATGGGGAGGGATGGGAGCGGGTGGTGGAGCGCGTGAGACAGGCGCTAGGGGAGTGGGCTTCGAGACAGCCTTCGAGCTGATCGGCTCGGGCCATGCCTGGCGCGAATCCCGCATGCGCATGCCTGACACGGTGCAACGCGGTGGGGCATGCGCCTACCTCAGCCCGCGCCCCACCTGCCCGACTTGGCCCGCAGCGTCTCCACCGCGAGATCCACGAAGGCGCGCACCTTCTGGTTCACATGCCGGCCTTCGCGATGGATCACGTGCACCGGCAGCGGCTCGATCTCGTAATCGGCCAGCACGATCCGCAGGCGGCCCGCCGCGACTTCCTCGGTGATCTGGTAGGAGATGCCGCGCATGATGCCCAGGCCCGCCACCGCCGCGTCGATCGCCGAGTCGTTGGTGGTGGTGGACAGGCGCGGCTGGATCGACACCAGGGTCTGGCGCTCGCCCTCGCGAAAGCGCCACTCGGCCGTGGGCGCCGCGCTCACGCTCTGGATCGTGACGTGCGAGGCCAGCTCGTCGGGATGCCGGGGCGTGCCATGCGCCTTCAGATAGGCGGGCGAGGCGCACAACACGCGCCGCACCTTGCCGACCGGGATCGCCTGCAGCGAGGAATCGGGCAGCTCGCCGATGCGGATCCCGACGTCCACGCCTTCGTCGACCAGGTTGACGATGCGGTCGAGAAACCAGCATTGCACGTTGACGGCCGGATAACGCCGCAGGTACTCGTGCGTGATCGGCAGCAGATGGATCTTGCCGAACATCACCGGCGCGGTGACGGTCAACTGGCCGCGCGGCGTGGTGTTCTCGCTGGCGGCGCCCAGCTCCGCCGCGGCGATGTCGGCGAGGATGCGCCGGCTGTCCTCGAAGAAGCGCGCGCCGGCGTCGGTCACGCGCACCACGCGCGTGGTGCGCGTGAGCAGCCGCACGCCGAGATGCTCCTCGAGTTCGGTCACCACGCGGCTGATCACCGAGGGCGAGACGCGCAGCTTGCGCGCGGCCGAGGCGAAACCCTCGGTCTCGACGACGGTGACGAAGACGGTCATTGCCTGATGCTTGTCCATGGGCGGGTGTGAAGAGGGTAGGGCGGGTGAGCGGGCGCGATGGCCGTAAAGATAGCAGCATCGGGCGCCGTCGCCGGGACGATCCGAACCGGCGGCGCACGTCTCAAAGATCGAGCAGCAGACGCGAGCCGCCGCCCGATGCCGGGCTGGCCGGCACCGCGCAGCAGATCAGCGCCTCGCCCTCGGCCACCTCGAACTCCGGCGCGCTCGGATAGGCCACCGCGCCCTCGACCACACGTGCGCGGCAGGACCCGCAACTGCCGCTGCGGCAACCGTATTCGGGCGAGAGCCCGCGCGCCTCGGCCAGCTCCAGCAGCGAGCCGCCGTCCGGCTGCCAGCGCGCTTCCTTGCCCGACTTCACGAAGGCCACGGGCGTCGGCTCGGTGGCGGGCTCGCGCGCCGGGGCGGCCGCGGCGGCGGCATCGCGTCGTCGCTGCAGCCCCGAGGGGCCGAAGGCCTCGGCATGGATCCGCGCGTCGGCCACGTTGAGGTCGCGCAGCGCGTCGTACATCGACTGCATGAAGCCGCCGGGGCCGCACAGATAGAAGTCGTAGTCGTCGAAGGGCAGGGTACGCCGCAGCAACGCGATATCGAGGCGGCCGCCGAAGTCGTAGTCCTCGCGCGCTTGCGCGCCTACCGTATCGCTGAGCGCGCGCACCACCGTCACCGCGCCTTTCGAGGCGGCGGCCAGTTGCGCGATCTCCGCGGAGAAGGCCCGCTCGCCGAGCGAGCGCGCCGAATGGAAGAACCAGGTCGGCCGCACGCGGCGCTTGCGCAGCCCCTCGTACACGATGTGCCGCAGCATCGCCAGCATCGGCGTGACGCCCACGCCCGCGGCCAGCAGCACGGCCGGCCGCGTCTGCGCCGCGTCGATCGTGAAGGCGCCGGCCGGCGCGCGCGTCTCGAGCGTGCTGCCCGGGCGCAGCGTGTCGTGCAGGTAGGCGGACACCAGCCCGTCGCGCTTGACGCTGATCCGGTAGACGCCGTCGGAAGGCGCGGTGGACAGCGTGTAGGTGCGAATCAGCGCGCGTTCATGGCCCGGCGGCGTGACGCGGATCGGCAGGTGCTGGCCGGCCGCGTGCGGCAGCAGGCCGGCGCCGTCGGCCGGCTGCAGGTGGAAGGAGCGGATCGCCGGCGTCTCGTCGACGATGCGCGTGACCTCGAAGGGTCGCCAGGCATTGGCCAGCGCGGCGGCCTTCAGGCGGCTGGCGGCCTCGTCCCAGCTACCCGTCATCAGCGAGTTCGGCGACCAGCCGTCGGCGCGAAAGCGCCAGCGCAGCGGCATCGCCTGCCGGCGATGGACCACGCGGCGCGGCTTGAAATGCCACAGCCGCTCGGCGCCCTGGAAGGCGGCGATCTCCTCCGATTCGAGCTCGACGCTGGCCTCGCCCGTCATCTGCAGCATGTCGCCCGTTTCGAAATCGACGAACACCAGGCCGGCGCGCGGATTGACGAGGAAGTTGCCGAGCGTGGCGAAGAACAGGTTGCCGGCGAAGTCGGGCACGGTCAGCCGGCCGTCCTCGTCGATCCTGACGAAGCCGGCATTGCCGCCGCGATGCGAGACGTCGACCTGGCGCGCCTCGCCCTCGCCCACATAGGAGGCGACGAAGAAGGTATCGGCCGCCGCGATGATGGCGCGGGCACGCGCGTCGAGATGGTCGAACTCGAGCGGGGCGATGTCGGTGTATTGCGAGGGCTCGCGCACGAAACCGAAATCGCGCAACTGGATGTACTGCGGGCAGTTGCCGAAGCTCTGCCGCACCTGCACGTCGAAGCCGCCGGCCGTGTGCGCGCGCAGCGTGCCGTTCATGCGGTTGCGGCGGCGCGTATGCAGCTCGATGCCGAGCAGGCCGATCGCCGCGCCTTCGTACAGGCCCGGCGCTGCCGGATCGGCGGGATCGACGCCGGCCTCGACATGCAGCCGCCCAGGCTCGGGCGACTGCATGAAGCCGGGATGGCCGCTCAGGAAGCTCGCCCAGGCATCGCCGCGTTCATCGACGGCGCCGAACGCGATGAAGGGCAACTGCGCGTAGAACTCGCGATGCTGGTCCGGCATGTAGTCGCGCACCACCCGCTGGCCCACTTCGTGCATCTTGCCGGCCACGCCGGTCTTGCGCTGGATTGCCAGCTCGCCCTCGTGCCAGGGCGATGCGGTTTCGGTGTGCGTGAGCTTCATGCCAGGACTCCCCGGGGTGGCGCGTGGTTCAGGCGGCGAGGCCGACCGGCGTCTTGCGGAACTCGACGAAGCCGGGCAGCGCCTCGATGCGGCTCAACCAGGCATTGATGTGCGGGTAGAACGACAGGTCGACGTTGCCCTCGGGGGCCCGCGAGATGTAGCCGTACAGCGCGACATCGGCGATCGTCGCGGTCTCGCCGACGATGAAGGCGTGGCCGGCCAGTTCCTCGTCGATCAGCTTGAGGATCCGGTGGGCGCGCGCGATCACCTCGTCGGCATGGTAGCTCGCGCCGAACACCGTGATCAGGCGCGCCGCGGCCGGGCCGTAGGCGATTTCGCCGGCGGCCACCGACAACCAGCGCTGCACCGCCGCTTCCTCGACCGGCGCCTCGGGCAGCCAGCCCGGCTTGCCGGCGCGGCGCGCGAGATAGACCAGGATCGCGTTCGAATCGGCGATCACCGTCTCGCCGTCGACCAGCACCGGCACCTGGCCGAAGCGGTTCAGCTTCAGGAACTCGGGCGACTTGTGGGCGGCGGCGGCCAGGTCGACCTCGATCGCGTCGTACTCGATGCCGAGCAGCGACAGCAGCAGGCGCACGCGGTGCGAATGGCCGGACAGCGGGTGGTGATAGAGCTTCATGCTGGAATCCTCTGGGTCTGGGCGACCGGACCATCCGATCGCATGAAGCCAGTCTAGGGACGCGGCGCCGGGCGGGGAATCGGCCGCGGCGCGAATGGATTCTTCTCGAAACGCGAACAGTGGCGCGCAATGCCGAGGGTGCGGAATCGTCGGATGAATAGCCGCGAGAAGCGGTGGAAGCGCGCCGCGGGCAGCCTTGCGCAACGCGTCATCGAGGTGTCACGCAGTGGACATGCCGACGACATGTCGACGACATCTCGACGATGTGCGAGCCGGAATTCGGCAAGTCTTTCCAGTGCGCGACGCGGCTTCCAGGTAGGGATTTCCGTTGCCCGGCGCGATACGTTCGAACCCTGAAAACAAGGCTATTTTGATGCGCTTCAATAGTGATCCTGAGCTTTCTTGTCGGCGGAATTTCCCCTAAAGTATCGACGCCTCGGCGCGGCCCCGGCTGCCTTGGCGGAACCCGAGACGGAAAGGAACCACGATGAGTTTTGCTCCGAACGGCGGCGGCCTGCTCAGTGCGATCGGCGGCAGCCCCTTACCCAGTCCGCTCGGCGGACTCGCCGGTTCGCTGGCCTCCGGCGTTGCCGGCCAGCTCGGCCCGCTGGCCGGGGTGGCCAGCCATCTCGACACCGTGCAGCGCGCCATGCAGCTCGCGCAGACCGGCTTCTCGCTGCTGAACCGGCCGCCCTCGGCGATCGCCGAGTCGATCAACGGCCAGGTGGCAGGCAGCAGCGCCACGCTGACCCAGGCCAACCGCTACGTCACGCTCGACACGCCGCTGGGCCAGGACGTGCTGCTGGTGAGCGTGGCGATCGTCGACGAGCAGGTGAACCGGCTGCCGGAGATCCATCTCGACCTGCTCTCGCATCGCAACGACCTCAAGCCGGCCGACCTGATCGGCCAGCAGGTCAAGCTGCGCCTCGACCAGCAGCCCACCCAGGTATCGCTCGAGCGCGTGACGGCCTCCAGCGGCGATAACTATCGCTACTTCGACGGCTACGTGTCCTCGTTCGACCGCGTCGGCAACCCGGGCAGCGTCACGCAATACCAGATGTCGGTGGTGCCGTGGTTCTGGTTCCTGACGCGCTCGACCGATTGCCGGATCTTCCAGAACCAGAGCGCGCGCGACATCCTCTCGACCATCTTCGGCGAGCACGGCTTCTCCGATTTCGCCTTCGACATCCGCAATGCGCAGAAGCCGCTCGACTACGTGGTGATGTACCAGGAGTCCTATTTCAACTTCTGCGCGCGGCTGATGGAGCAGGAGGGGCTGATCTGGACGCATCGCTACCAGAAGGACAAGCACATCCTCGCGATCGGCGACACCAACGGCGTGTTCCGCCCGATCGACGGGCTGGCGAGCGTGCCCTACGCGGACAGCGCCTCCAGCGAATACAACGGCATCGACCAGCTGCACGAGGGCGGGCGCTTCGGGGTGGGCAAGGTGACCTACCGCGACTTCAACCACCAGACGCCGTCCTCGCCGCTGATGATGGTTCAGGCCGAATCGCTGACGCTCACGCATGCGCGGCTCGATACCACCGAGCGCTTCGAGCACCAGTCGCTCTACGACCACAGCGACGACGGCAACCGCTATGCGCGCTACGCGATCGAGGCCGAGGAGGCGCAGGCGCATCGCTACACGGGGCAGGGTTACGCCTGGCGCATGACGGCGGCCGGCAGCGTGAGCGTGACCGGGCATCCCGTTGCGGCCGACAACCAGGAGTACGTGGTGCTGCAGGTGCGCCACGAGGCGGTCAACGACTACACCCAGCACGCGGCCAAGCTGCCTTATCGCAACAGCTTCGCGCTGCTGCCGCAGAAGGTCGCCTATCGCGCGCAGCGGATGACCACCAAGCCGCTGATCCAGGGCACCCAGTCGGCCATCGTGGTGGGTCCCAAGGGCGAGGAGATTCACACCAACGGCAGTTGCGTGAAGCTGCATTTCCTGTGGGACCGGCGCGGCAAGTGCGACGGCTCCGACTCGATGTGGATCCGCGTCTCGCAGCCCTGGGCCGGTGCCGGCTGGGGCGCCGCCGCGATCCCGCGGATCGGCCAGGAGGTGATCGTCGCCTTCAACCAGGGCGACCCCGACAACCCGGTGATCGTCGGGCGCATGTTCAACGGCGAGCAGGGCAACCCGTACCACGGCGCGGCCGGCCAGACCATGGGCATCAAGAGCCAGACGCACAAGGGCGCCGGCTCCAACGAACTGCTGATGAGCGACGTGGCCGGCGCGCAGATGCTCTACCTGCACGCGCAGAAGGACATGAACACGGTGGTGGAGGACGCGCAGACCACCTCGGTGCTCAAGGGCGATCGCACCATCCACGTCGCCAAGGGCAACGACGCGACCACCGTCCATGTCGGCGACCAGAAGACCGTGGTGGCGCAGGGCAAGACCGATTACCAGGCGCCCAACGGCACGCACACCATCGAGGCCAAGGAACTGTGGATCAAGATCGGCGGCGATGCCGGCACGAAGATCCACATGACCGGCGACGTGATCGAGATCTACAAGGGCAAGTCGGTGATCCACGTCGACGCCGACAACATCAAGGTGCAGGCCGCGCGCACCGACATCAATCCCGACAACAGCTGAGCGAGCCGGCGAGCATCGCTCACCCACCAGGAAGCCGAGCATGTACCAGATGCACGAGGGCAGCTTCGCGATGCCCGAGGCGTGGCAGGACAAGACCATGAACGTATTCGTGTCGGCCGCCACCGGCACCGAGGGCGTGAGTTTCGTGATCACTCGCGAGCCCCTGCCGTGGGGCATGAAGTTCGCCGAATACACCGCGGGCGAGATCCGCAAGCTGGCGCGGCAGGTCAGCGACTACGCGGCGGTCTCCAGCGAGGAAACCAGCGTGTCGGGCCGCGAGGCCTTCGCGCACGAATACACCTGGACCAACAACCGCGCGCCGATCCAGCAGCGCCTGACGATGGTCGAATACGGCCGCGTGGTGCTGATGCTGACCTTCACGGCGCCGGGCGCGATCAGCGACACGCAGCGCGAGCAACTGCAGGCGCTGATCGCCAGCCTGCAGTTGCGCGAGCCGGCCTGAGCGGGGCAGCGGCCATGTCCGATTCCACCACGCCCACCTACCAGGAGCCGAGCGGCAGCGCCGAGCAGCGCGTCGCCAAGCTGCAGACGCTTGAGGATGGCGACAAGACCAAGCAGCAGCAGATGGGCTGGGTGGACGGCGCCAACTACGGGATGGCGGGTGCCGACATCGGCTATGCCGCCTACGCGGGCGGCTCGGCCGCGCTGGCGGGCGGCGCCGGCGGCGCGGCCGCGCTCGGTGCCGGCG
>NZ_VWWK01000160.1:0-16073 GCF_011753035.1 Burkholderia sp. Ax-1720
CGCGAAGCCGCCGACGCAGCGGCTTCGGCCGGCACCGCGGGAGGCGCGGCCTCGACGCCGGCCGCCTCGCCTCCCATCCCGGCAAGCCAGCGCGCCGACACCAGCACCGATCCGGCCTACTCCACGCCACCGCCCTACCCGGGCCCCCGCGACGGCTGGCGCGAGCACCCGCCCGGCTTCCATCATCCGCCGCCGATCGCGCTCTACGACGCCGGGCGCCACCGCATCGCCGGCTACCCGCCGCCGCCCGGCACGCCGCTGCATGCGCTGAACTCGGGCGGCAAGCTGGTCGGCTGGCTCTCGGTGGCGCGCCCCGGCGGCCTGTTCTACGCGGCCGACCAGCGCTTCCAGATGCAGCAGTCGCGCGCCACCTGGGTGATCGTGATCGCGGCGGCGGTGCTCTCGGCCCTGGTCTCGATGGTGCTGGCGCGGCTGATCCTGGCGCCGGTGCGGCGCATCGTGCGCGCCACCCACCGGCTCGCCGAAGGCCAGTACGCGGTGCGCGTGCCCGAGCGCGGCAGCGACGAACTGAGCCAGCTGGCGGGCGACTTCAACCGGCTGGCCGAATCGCTGGCCGCCGCCGAGCGCGCGCGGCGCAACTTCATCGCCGACATCTCTCACGAGCTGCGCACGCCGCTGGCCGTGCTGCGCGGCGAGATCGAGGCGCTCGAGGACGGCGTGCGGCGCCCCGACGCCGGCACCTTCGCCTCGCTGCAGGCCGAGATCGCGCTGCTGAGCAAGCTGATCGACGACCTGCACGAGCTCTCGCTGGCCGATATCGGCGCGCTCTCGTTCGAGATGATCGCGGTGGACGTGGCGCGGGTGGCCGAGATCGCCGCCGAGTCCTTCGTCGACCGGCTCGGCGCCAAGCGCATCGCGCTGGAGACGCGGATCCCGGCCGGCCCGGTGCTGGTCTCGGGCGACCCGCACCGGCTCGCCCAACTGCTGCAGAACCTGCTCGAGAATGCGCTGCGCTACACCGATGCCGGCGGCAGCGTGCGGGTGGCGGTCAGCGCCAGCGGCCGGCACGTGCAGCTCGACGTGCTCGACTCGCACCCGGGCGTGCCCGAGCCGATGCTCGGCCAGGTGTTCGAGCGGCTGTTCCGCGTCGACGTCTCGCGCAGCCGCCAGAGCGGCGGCTCGGGCCTGGGCCTGGCGCTCTGCAAGCACATCGTCGAGGCGCATGGCGGCAGCATCGCGGCGCGCCGCTCGCCGCTCGGCGGCCTCTGGATCATGATGCTGTTTCCCCTGCTCGAGCCGGACCATGAACCCTGATCGCCCTGGCCCCTCCATCCTGATCGTCGAGGACGAACCCAAGCTCTCGGCCCTGCTGGCCGACTACCTGCACGCCGACGGTTACGCCACCGCGATCGTCGCCGACGGCCGCGAGGTGGTGCCCCACGTGCGCGCGCACGCGCCCTCGCTGGTGCTGCTCGACCTGATGCTGCCGGGGCGCGGCGGCCTCGACATATGCCGCGAGCTGCGCGGCTTCTCGACCATCCCGGTGATCATCCTGACCGCGCGCGTCGACGAGATCGACCGCCTGCTCGGCCTCGAGCTCGGCGCCGACGACTATGTCTGCAAGCCCTTCAGCCCGCGCGAGGTGGTGGCGCGCGTCAAGGCGATCCTGCGCCGGATCGAGCAGGCCGAGAAGCAAGCCGAGAAAAAGGGGAAAGGCGAGGCGGGCCACGAGGCAAGCGCGGCCGACGGCGGCGCGGCGCCGTTCGAGATCGACCCCGAGCATCACGTGGCGCGGCTCGACGGCCGCAACCTGCACCTGACGCCGGTCGAGCTGCGCCTCCTGGCGCTGCTGGTGGCCAACCCGGGCCGCATCTATTCGCGGGATTTCCTGCTGCGGCGGCTCTACGACGACCATCGCGTGGTCACCGACCGCACCGTCGACAGCCATGTGAAGAACCTGCGCCGCAAGCTGCAGGCGGTACGCCCCGAGCGCGACTTCATCCGCTCGATCTACGGCGTGGGCTACCAGTTCGAGCTCGACGCGGAAGACGCCGGCAATCCCGCCGGCAATCCCGCCGGCAGCCCACCGCCGCCGCGCCGCTAGACGTTCGCGACGCGGAAGTCGGCCGCCACGCAGCCCGTCAGCACGCGATCGACGTTGGGCAGGTCGTTGCCGTCGAGCTTCTCGACGATCGCCTCCTCGCTCATGCCGTAGCCGTGCCAGCGCGCCGAGAGCCGCTCGACCAGCACCGCGCGCGGCACCTGCAGCATCACGGTGAGATCGAAGAAGGCGCGCAGCGGTGCCCAGGCCGGATCGTCGAGCAGCAGGTAGTTGCCCTCCACCACCACGATGCGCGCGCCGGCCGGGATGATCGCCGCGCCGGCGCGGGCGATCTCGATCGAGCGGTCGAACACCGGCACCGCGATCTCGCGGCCGTCGTCGGCCTTCAGGCGCGCCAGCATGGCGCCCAGCCCGTCGATGTCGAAGGTATGCGGCGCGCCCTTGCGCGGGCGATCGCCGCGCGCCTCCAGCACGCGATCGTCGTAGTGGAAGCCGTCCATCGCCAGCAGCGCGGCGCGACCCGGCGCCGGCGCGTCCAGCGCCTCGCGCAGGCGCTCGGCGAAGGTGCTCTTGCCCGCGCCGGGCGGCCCGGCCACCGCCACGATGCGGCGCTCGGCCGGATCGGCATCGGCCAGCGCCGCCACCAGCGCGGCGAAATCGACGTCGCGCGTCACGCTCATGGCAGGCGGCTCCGCTCGGCCTGCTTGAGCGCTTCCTGGGCCGACTTGAGCTGGGCGCGCGTGTACATCAGCGCGTGCGAGGCGAGATCGCGCCCGTCTTCCCAGAGGTTGCGCCAGATCGCGAGGATCCCCTCCAGCGGCTGCCCGACCACGCGCGAGGAAAAGCTCTCGAAGGTGATCGGCCCGGTGTAGCCCGAGAACACCAGCGCGCGGAACACTTCCGCGAAGTCGATGCTGCCCGAGCCCAGGTAACCGCGATGCGAATCGCCGGTATGGAAATAGCCCAGATGCGCGCCGGTTTCGCGTATCGCCGTCATCACGTCGGATTCCTCGATGTTCATGTGGTAGGTATCCAGATGCACCAACACGTTCGGCCGGCCGATCCGCTCGCAGAGCTCGACGCCCTGCGAGGCCGTGTTCAGCACGTTCGACTCGTAGCGGTTGACCACCTCGAGGCCGAGCATGATGCCGCCCGCCTCGGCCGTCTGCGCCACCTGCGCGAGGATCTCGACCGACATCGCGACGCCGGCCGGGGTGGTCGGCACGAAGTTCTTCTGGAATGCGGAGTAGAGGATACCGCAGACATGCTTCGCGCCGCACTCGTGCGCCACGCGGATCGCGGCCTCGAGCTTGCGCTTGCCGCGCGCGGCCTTCTCCGGGTCGCCGCTGGAGATGTCGGAATCGGCATCGAGCCCCAGCGAGAAGCTGCAGCCGATGCCGGCGCGCTCCAGCTCGCGGCGCGTGAAGGCGGTATCGATCGAGGCCGGATCGAGCGCCGGGATCTCGATGAAGTCGAAACCCACCTCGGCCGTGTTCGCGATCGCGCGCGCGGCTTCCTCGTGGCTCCAGCCGGCCTCCCAGACCAGTGCATGTACGCCCAGCTTGTTCATTCGCTCTCCTTGTGTCGACGGGATGCGGGCGCGGCCACCGGGGATCGGGGCCCGCGCTCGCGGATGAGGGATGGCAGCCCGCCTTGCGCCCAGGCCCAGCGGGCCAGCATCACGGCGAGCAGGAAGGCGCCCCACAGGGCGGTGGCCAGGTGCTGGTTGGCACCCAGCAGGTTCAGGCCCGAGGCGATCACCTGCAGGATCACCAGCGCGATCACCACCGGCACCACCCGGCCGAAGCCGCCGAACGGATCGACCCGGCCGAGGAAGCAGGCCAGCACCGAGATCAGCAGGAAGGCCTCGCCGTGGCCGACGCGCACCGAGTTGAAGCTGCACAGCATCACCACCCCGGCCACCCCGCACATCAGGCCCGAGAGCAGGTAGATGCGGGTGATCGCGCGCGCCGTGGCGATGCCCGAGTAGCGCGTGGCCTCCAGGTTCGAGCCGACCATGCGGGTGGTGAAACCGAGCCGCGAGCGCGTCATCACCACGTGCCAGGCCAGCGCGCAGGCGATGAAGATCCACAGCGGCACCGGCACGCCGAGCCACAGCCCGTTGCCGAGGTAGCGCACCGAATGCGGGAAGCCGGAAATGTCGCCGCCGCACGTGAGGAATTCGCCCAGGCCGCGCAGGAAGATCATCGCCGACAGCGACACCAGGATCGGGCTCGCGCCGGTGTAGGCGATGATCGCGCCGATCATCGCGCCGGCCGCGGCGCCCGTGGCCAGCGCCGCGAGGATGCCGAGCAGCACCACGCCGAGGCTGGCATCGGCGCCGCCGTGCGACTGGATCACCCAGGCCATCGCCAGGCCCGCCATGTTGGCGGTGAAGGTGGCGGCCAGGTTGAAGCCGCCCGAGATCAGCGGCATCAGCATGGCCAGCGCGAACAGGCCCAGCTCGGGCAACTGGAACGCGATCGACTGGAAGGTGCCGGCCGTCAGGAAACGGTCCGAAGCGAGGCTCATGCCGATCACCACCACCGCCAGGAAGCCCAGCAGGCCGGCCACATCGGCCGGCACGCGGAACACGGACGAAGTACGGGATTGCGACGTGTTCATGAGCCCACCTTGGCGCGAGAAGCCGAGACACGCGTGCCGACCAGGCGCGCGGCGCCCTCGCTGGACAGCGTGATCGCGACCAGGATCACCGCGCCGACGATCATCTTGTACGCATACGAGGAAATGCCGAGCAGGTTCAGGCCGTTGGCCGTGACCGACACCAGCAGGATGCCGAGGATCGCGCCGAGCACCGTGCCGCGCCCGCCGCCCAGGCGCGCGCCGCCCAGCACCACGGCCGCCAGCACCTCCAGCTCGCGCCCGTAGAGCGCGTTGGGCACCACCTCCTGCACGTAGTGCGCCTGCATCAGCCCGGCCACGCCGCTCATCATGCCGAGCCAGCCGTAGGCGAGGTAGTGCATGCGGCCGATGCGGATGCCCACGCGCCGCGCCGCCTCCGGGTTGTCGCCGGTGGCGTAGAGCTGGCGGCCCGCCGTGGTCCGGCGCAGCAGGAACCAGGTGGCCGCCACGCAGGCCGCCATCACCGCCACCGGCAGCGACAGCGTGGCCACCCCGCTGGACGTGCCCAGTTGCAGCAGCGAGACGCGGTTCATCCACCAGTCGGGCAGGTCGTAGATCGACACGCCGCCGGTGACGAACATCAGTCCGCCGAAGAACAGGTTGAAGGTGGCGATGGTCACCACGATCGAGACGATCCGGAAGCGGTAGATGATGGTCGCGTTGAACGCGCCGAGCAGGAAGCCGAAGCCGAGCGAGGCCGCGAAGCCGAGCGCCCAGTTGCCGCCGCCGAGGTGGTTCACGGCCAGCGCGGTCAGGTACTGCGTGACCGAGGCGCCCACCGCGAAGGAGATGTCGATGCCGCCGGCGATCAGCACCACCAGCAGGCCGACCGCGAAGATGATGTTGACCGCGCTCTGGTTGAGCAGGTCGAACAGGTTGGACAGCGTCAGGAAGGTCGAGGTGGTGAGGCCGAGGCCGATCGCCATCACGGCGAGCACGGCGATCAGCAGCGCCTCGATCGAGCCGATCCCGGTCTTGCGCAGCAGCTCATGCATGGACGTCTCGCTCGATATGGTCGATCGGAACCGCGCCCGGCACGTACTCGGCGACGAGACGGCCATCGCGCATGTGCAGGATCCGATCGGCGTTGAAATAGACCTCGGGAATCTCGTCGGAGATCAGCAGGATCGCCATGCCCGCCTGCGCCAGCTCGCGGATGATGGCGAAGATGCCGGCGCGCGCGCCGACGTCCACGCCCACCGTCGGCGAGTCGAGGATCAGCACCTTCGGGCTGGTGGCCAGCCACTTGGCCAGCACCACGCGCTGCTGGTTGCCGCCCGACAGCGTCGAGACCGGATCGTCGGGATGGCCGATCTTCACCGCCAGGCGGCGGATCCAGTCGCGCACCAGGGCCTCGCGCCGGCCCGGCGCGATCAGCCGCGCGCCGTCGAGCAGTTCGTCGAGCACGGCGATGCAGGTGTTGTCGCCGATCGACTGCGGCTGCACCAGGCCGAGCTGCAGCCGGTCCTCCGAGACGTAGGCGATGCCGGCGCCGATCGCGTCGCGGTTCGAGCGCAGCGCGAGCGCGCGCCCTTCCAGCTCGATCTCGCCCGACTCGGGCCGCGTCATGCCGAACAGCGAGAGCGCCAACTCGGTACGCCCGGCGCCGAGCCGCCCGGTCAGGCCGAGGATCTCGCCGCGGCGGATCTCGAGGGAGATCTCCCGGTATTCGCGCCCACGCGTGAGCCGCTCGACGCGCAGCACCACCGGCGCGGCCGACAGGTCGGCGTCGCGCACCGCGTAGTCGAGGCTGCGGCCCGTCATCAGCTCGCCGAGCCGCGTCTGCGTCATGCCGGCGGTCGGGAAGGTGCCGACCTGGCGGCCGTCGCGCATCACCGTCACGCGCGTGCACACCGCCAGCACCTCGGCCAGCCGGTGGCTGACGAACACCACCGCGATGCCGTCGGCCGACAGGCGCCGCACGATCGCCAGCAGCGCCTCGGTCTCGGCGTGGCTCAGCGAGGCGGTCGGCTCGTCCATGAACACCAGCCGCGCCTCGGCCACCAGGGCCCGCGCGATCGCCACGATCTGCCGCTGCGCGATCGACAGCTTGCGCACCGGGCGCTCCAGGTCGAGCTCGACGCCGAGCCGCGCCAGGATGCGGCGCGCCGAGGCCTGCATGCGGCCGTAGTCAACCCAGCGCAGCCGCTCGCCGAGGTTCTGCTCGAAGGCGATGTTCTCGGCCACCGTCATCTCGGGAAACAGCGCGAGGTCCTGCCAGATCACCTGGATGCCGAGCCGGCGCGCGCCGGCCGGATCGAGCGCCTCGACCGGCTCGCCGTCGAAACGCATCCGCGAGCCCGGCTCGGGCTGGTAGACGCCGCTGACGATCTTGATCAGGGTGCTCTTGCCGCAGCCGTTCTCGCCGGCCAGGCACAGCACCTCGCCCGGCAGCACCTCGAAGCTCACCTGCTGCAGCGCCTTCACGCCGCCGAAGGTCTTCGAGACGTTCTCCAGTTGCAGCAGCGGCGGGGCCACCGCGGCGGCAACGGCCGCGGCCTGCCCGGGGGAAGCTGGATTCATGGCACGAATCTCCAGTACACGATGCGCGCGCGAGGCGGGGCCGCCCCGCGCGCCGTCACACTTCAGAGGCCGAGCTTGGCGAGATCGTCGACGGTCTTGTCGTTGAGATCGACCAGCTGGTCGACGATCAGGTTGTGGCCGCTCGGGTGCACCACGCCGAGGCCCGGGATCGTCATGCCGTCCTTGATCGGCTGGCCCTTGGCGACCATCGTGCCGAGCGTGACGAACACCTCGCCGGCCAGCTCCGGATTCCACATGTAGCCGCCGGTGAGCACGCCGTCATGCACCAGGCGCCGGCCCTGCCCCGGCGAGAACGGCCCCAGCACGATCACCTTGCCCTTCTGCTCGCGCTCGGCCACCGCGCGCGCCGCGCCGATCGGGCCCTGGCTGCCGAAGGCCAGGATCGCGCGCAGGTTCGGGTGGGCGCGCATCAGGTCCAGCGCGGTCTGGCGCGAGGCGTCGACGTTCTCGGCCACGCCGTAGCGGTCGCCCACCAGGGTCATGCCCGGCGCGTTGGCCTTCAGCCAGGCGATCGCCGCGTCGGCCCAGGCGTTGTGCAGCGGCACCGTCAGCGAGCCGACGAACACCGCGTACTCGCCCTTGCCGCCCACCAGGGCGGCGAGCCGCTTGGCATAGGCCTCGCCGAAACCCTTGGCCGAGGCCAGCTCGAAATCCCAGTCGGCGTTCTTCTGCTGCGGCGACTCGTGCGTGATCACCTTGATGCCGGCCGCCCGCGCGCGCTGCAGCACCGGCTCGAGCACCTGCGCGTCGTTCGGCACCACGCCGATCACGTCGACGTGCTGGGCGATCAGGTCCTCGATGGCGCGCACCTGCAGGGCCGGGTCGGCGCTGGTCGGGCCCACCATGAAGGCCTTCACGCCGAGCTGGTCGGCGCGCTTCTTGATGCCGGCCTCCATCGCGTTGAACCAGGGAATCCCGCCCACCTTCACCACCACGCCGATCACCGGCTTGTCCGGCGAGGCGAGCGCCAAGCCCGTCGCCAGCGCGAATGCCGTCATGCCCACGCAGATCCTGCGCATCAAGTTGCCAACCATGTCTCCTCCCGTTCCAGTGAGGGCCGCTGCCGTGCCGAGGGGCCGGCAAGCGGCGTTCTTACAGTTCGCTTTTTGCTGCTAAATCCATTCAGCAACAAAAGTTCGTGTATGCTGAATCCATTCAGCGCCAACGGGAAGCATGGGAAAACCCTGATAATGGCAAGCGGAGCGGCCCGCCCCCGCCCCGCCAGGATTCCGAGGCAGGCGCGCACGGGACGACCAATGAACTCCACATCCAGCGGCAAGAAATCGACCATCTACGACATCGCGCGGGCCACCGGCTCGTCGACCTCGACGGTCAGCATGGTGCTGAACGGCAACTGGGCGCGCTACCGCATCAAGGAGGACACCGCGCGCCGCATCCTCGAGTGCGCGCGCGCGCTCGGCTACCACGTCAACCAGAGCGCGCGCGGGCTGCGGCTGTCGCGCTCGGGGCTGGCCGGGATGATCATTCCGCACTACCGCAACCGCTTCTTCGCGGGGCTGGCCGAAACCTTCGAGGAACGCGCCAAGGGCCGCGCGCTGTGCCCGATCGTGGTGGGCACCAAGCGCGATCCGGAGATGGAGCTGAACGTGACCCGGACCCTGCTGTCGCAGCGCGTCGAGCTGCTGTTCATCGCCGGGGTGCGCGACCCGGGGCCGCTCAACGCGCTGTGCGCCGATGCCGGCGTGCCCTCGGTCAACCTCGACCTGCCCGGCGAGGGCGCGCCCTCGGTGGTGTCGGACAACCGCCAGGGCGCCAGCACCCTGGCCGGCATGCTGCTCGACAAGGTGCTCGCGCGCGGCGCGGCGCCCGAGGAGCTGATCCTGCTGGGCGGGATCGCCCACGAATACGCCACCGAGATGCGGATCGCCGGCTTTCGCGACGCCTTCGCGGCGCGCGGCCTGCCGGCCCCGGCCGGGGACGCGATCGAGTGCTGCGGCTACGGCCCGGCCGCCACGCGCGAGGCGCTGGCGCGGCGCGTGGCGCGGCTCGGCCGCCTGCCGGCCGGCATGCTGATGAACTCGATCACCGCCTTCGAAGGGCTGGTGCAATACGCGGCCGACCTGCCGCTGGCCGAATGGCAGCGCGCCGTGGTCGGCTGTTTCGACTGGGACCCGTTCGCGGTGCACCTGCCCTTCGACGTGACGATGCTGCGCCAGGACGTGCAGACCATGATGTCGGAGGCCTTTGCGCTGGTGGACCGCGCCGCGGCCGAGGGCATCGCCGGCGGGCCGCATCCGCGCATCGTGGTGCCGACCCGCTTCGGCGAACGCTTCGACACCAACGATGCCGAACCGCGCGTCGATCCGGACCTGTCCTGAGGGGCGCCGCCGGGGCGCGCCGACCGCTGCCCGGCCGGCTCCCCTACAATAGCGGTTTGTCCGTTCAATTCAGGAGTTGCAGATGACTGTCGTTACCACCGAAACCGGCCTCAAGTACGAAGACCTGACCGAAGGCTCGGGCGCCGAAGCCGTTGCCGGCAAGTCCGTCACGGTCCACTACACGGGCTGGCTGACCGATGGCCAGAAGTTCGACTCGAGCAAGGATCGCAACGACCCGTTCGTGTTCGTGCTCGGCGGCGGCATGGTCATCAAGGGCTGGGACCAGGGCGTGCAGGGCATGAAGGTCGGCGGCACGCGCCGCCTGACGATCCCGGCCGAACTCGGCTACGGCGCGCGCGGCGCGGGCGGCGTGATCCCGCCGAACGCCACCCTGGTGTTCGAGGTCGAGCTGCTGGCCGTCTGAGGCCGCGGGCGGGGCGCGAGGCCGGCTTTGTCCAGCCGGCTTCCCGCCGGGTCCATGCGCCGGCTCCCGAGCCGCTCACGCATCGATGCCCGCACTTTCCGTTTTCCTTTCTTCCGATGACTACCCGCCCCGCCGCCCCGTCGATCTCGCTGCGTGCCTACGAGCGCGCCGAGGCCTCGGACGTGCATGACTTCCACCAGGTCGTGCTGGGCGTGGACGGGCAGATGCTGATGTCGATCGACGGCGTGGCCGAGCGCATCGACGGCCGCCACGCCTGGCTGATCCCGGCCGGCGCGCGGCACGACTACGCCGGGCTCGGCCCCAATCACCAGCTCGTGCTGGACCTGCCGATCGCCTCGCTGGCGGTGCCCGAGCGCCTGTTCGAGCGCGGCCGGCCGTTCGCGGTGGCGCCCGCGCTGGGCAGCCTGGTCGACGAGCTGGCGCAACTGACCGCGCGCGGCGACTCGCGCGCGCTGCACTGGCAGGCGGCCGCGCGGCTCTGCGAGGCCCTGCTCGACGGCGCGCCCTCGCCCGCGGGCGACGCGGCCCGCCTCGATTTCGCGCGCATCGACCGCTGGCTGCGCACGCGGCTGGCCGAGCCGCTGCGGGTGGCCGACCTGGCCGCGCATTGCGGTTTCGGGATACGGCGCTTCCATCAATTGTTCGTCGACGCCTTCGGCGAAACACCCCATCAATACCTGCTCAAGCTGCGGCTCGACACTGCCGTGCTGCTGCTCGCCAATCCCTCGCGCGCGCTGGCCGAGATCGCCGCCGAGGTCGGGTTCGCCGACCAGAGCGCCTTGACGCATGCCTTCACGCGGCGCTTCGGCGTCGCGCCCGGGCAGTGGCGGGCCGGCCGCCACTGAACGCGAACGGCGCGGGCCCTCGATGGCACCCGCGCCGTTGTTCGTCACCGCCTGGTCCTTCCCTCCCGCCGGCTTCAGGCCGCGCGGATCGCTTCCTCGTAGACCTGCGCCACGCGCCTGGCGATCACCGCATTGTCGAAGTTCTCGCGCGCGTAACGACGGCAGGCATCGGCATCGGGCAGCTTGAGCGTGCCCGACAGCGCGCCGTCCAGCCCTTGCGCGATCGCCGCCGTGCCGGTGCCGCCCAGCACCAGTTCCTCGGAGAGCCCCGAGACGGCCTCGGGCAGGCCGCCCACCGGCGTGACCAGCACCGGCGTGCCGGAGGCCAGCGATTCCACCGTGATCAGCCCGAAGCCCTCCAGCGCCACGGTCGGCACCACGCTGACGGTGGCGGCGCGATACAGCGCGGCCAGGTGCTCGTCCGGCACGAAGCCGAGCAGCTTCACATGCTCGCCGAGCCCCGCCGCGTCGATGCGCTGCTGCAGTTCCTCGGCCAGCCGGCCCTTGCCGGCGATCAGCAGCAGGATGTCGGGATGGCGGCGGCGCACCTGCTCGACCGCGTCGATCAGGTCCTCCAGCCCCATGCGCCGCACCAGGCGCCGCACCGCCAGCACGATCGGCCGGCCCTGCGGCAGTTGCAGCTTGCGGCGCGCCTCGGCCTGCGTGATCGGCAGGTCGAACTGGGCGGTGTCCACGCAGCCCGGCACGATCCGCACCTTGTCGCGCGCGATGCCGTAGCGCGAGGTCAGGATCTCGGCGAACGCGCTGGACAGCACGATCAGCCGCGAGGAACGCGCGTAGACGGTCTGCTCCAGGTAGCGCTTGGCGCGCTGGCCCAGCGAATCGGCGCCCTCCACCTGGCTCTCGTCGGCCCAGGGCCCCTGGAAGTGCGAGACCTGCGGAATGCCGCGCGTGACGTCGAGCCCCGGAAAGGTATAGAGCGCGAAATGCGAGGACACCACGTCGGGCCGCTCGTGGCGGATCACCTCGCGCAGCGCGCGGCGCGCGGCCATCATGCGGCGCGGCAGCGATTGCGCGGCGGAGCCGAAACCGCGGATCGCGCCGTCGGTGTCGGCGGCCACGCGCCCCGAGCCGGCCACCACGCCGCGCACGGCCACGCCCGCGCCGGGCAGCGCGCCGACCAGCGAGTAATACATGCGGTCCAGGCCGCCGGCGCGCTCGGGGAACCAGTGCATGCCGATCTGCAACGACTTGATGCTCGAAGATTGAGGAAGGGTGCTCATCGGAGGGGCTCCTGGGTGGGCAACGGGCCGGGGCCCTGGGTCGGCACGTGGGCCGGCGGCGGATTCACGGCCTGCGTGCCCGACGCAATCGGTTGAGGTTGGGAAATCAGCCTCCGGTAGAGTGCCAGGTACTGGGCGCCCATCTGGTTCCAGCCGAAATCGTTCATCAGGGCGCGCGCGGCGCGCCCCATCTCGCGGCAGCGTTCGCGCGAATGCGCGAGCGAGCCGATCGCGCCGGCCAGCGCGTTGGCGTCGTCCGGATCGTCGAGCACGATCCCGCAATCGGCCGTGATGATCTCGGCGCCGCCCGCGGTGCGCGCGGTCACCACCGGCAGGCCGGCGGCCATCGCCTCGAGCAGCGACAGGCTCATCGCCTCGTAGCGCGAGGGGAACACATAGGCGTCCACCGAGGACATCAGCTGCGGCATGGTCTTGACCAGGCCCAGGAAGTGCACGCGCGAGGCGATCCCCAGCGCGCGCGCCTCCTCGGGATAGGGGCTGCCCGGCAGGTAGCCGGCCACCGCCAGGTGCACGTGCTCGGGCAGCTCGGTGAGCGCCTTGAGCACGGTGCCGAGGTTCTTGCGCGGCGTGCGCAGGTCGCCCACGAACAGCAGCAGGAAGGCGTCCTGCGGCAGCTCGTAGGCGCCGCGATCGGGCTGCGCGCCGCCGAAGGCCTGCGCGTCCACGCCGTTGTAGATCACGCCGATGCGGTTGCCGTCGATGCCCAGCCGGCGGATCTCGTCGGCCACCTTGCCCGACACCGCGATCACCGCGCGCGAGCGCCGGTAGGCCCAGCGCTCCAGCACCGCGTTGACGCGCGTGTACACGTATTGATAGGCCGACCACAGGCCCTGGCCCGGCGAGAACGGGTAGTAGCGGCTGGCGAACCAGCCGCCGTGCACGAAATGCGCGGTATTGACATCGGCACGCACCCACGAGATGAAGCCGTTCACATGCAGCACGTCGAACTCGTCGCGATGACGGTTGATCCACAGCGCGCTCTTCAGGGCGAACACCTGCTGGCGCAGCAGGTTGCTCGGCCAGAAGCGGCCCGGCTGCACCGGGATCCAGCGCACCCGCGGGTGCTCCAGCAGCTCCGGCGCGACATGCGACGCGACGAGCGTCACTTCGCACTGCTCGGCAAGTGCCGCGCGTGCGATCTCGTAGTTGACGCGGCCTTGCCCGTCGTTGTGACGGACCACGTGCGTGACGATGGCGATTCTCACAGTCCTGCTCCCCGATTGCGTTTGGCGGCGGCACGCTGGATTTTTTGCCAATGCGATGCCGCCAGGATCGAAAACAAACTCATGAACAGCAACAAACCTCCCGTTCCGATCAGCGAATTGGTGAACACCAGCATCGCGAAGATCGAGATCGCGAGGCTCACGCAGGCGGCGACGTATTTGTCGTCGCGCATCCCGAACGACACGCGCAGCGCGCGCGCCAGCAGCCAGAGCGTGCCCGACAGGTAGAGCAGCGTGCCGGGCCAGCCGAGCACGAAGGGCACGTTCATCACGCCGCTGTCGAAGCTGCCGTACTTGCCGAGCTCGCCGCTGTCGCTGGACAGCTTGGTGGAGGCGCCGGTGGCGCCCATCCCCTCGCCCGCCACGTCGGTGAAGGCGGTCTGCGCGAAGCTGGCGTAGAACTTGTTGCGATCGTCGTAGCTGCGATCGTCCTTGAGGTTGGTGATCGACTCCAGGCGCTGGCCCAGCCGGTCGGCCACCGGGCCCACCGTGAGCAGCGGCACCGACAGCCCGGCCAGCACCATCGCGCCCACCACCATGCGCAGGCGCACGCGGTTCGAGGATTTCGCCAGTTGCACCGCCAGCGCGATCACCCAGCCGCCCCAGGTCGAGCGCACCAGGCACAGCATGAAGGCGATGAAGCCGGCGCCGCCGGCCAGCCAGCGCACCCGCTGGGTGGCCGCCAGCATGAACACCAGCGAGCCCATCATCGCGAAGGCGAACGGCCCCGAGGAGTTCATGGTGCTGAACACGCGCACGCCGTAGGGCACCGGCTCGCCCTGCGAGGCCATCTGCGAGCCCACCATCCACAGCACGTCCCAGGCCGGCATGATGAAGAACTGCACCATGCCGTAGGCGCCCATCACCAGCATCCCCCACACGAAGGTCGAGACGATCACGTCGCGGTACTCGGGGTAGTCGCGCGCGTTCACCGCGATGTGGAAGCCGATCAGCACCGGGTAGATCCAGTTGGCCAGGTCGTAGGTGGCGGCCAGGAGGCCCGCCGAGACCAGCCCGATGAAATAGGCATAGGCCAGGCCCGCCAGGATCATCAGCATCGGCAGGCCGCGCCGCTGCGCCAGCACGCGGTAGTGGCGCAGCAGGCCGAGCCCGCAGATCATGGTGACCGCCAGCGGCGCGATCTGGATCAGGCTGGTGGGCGTGTAGGCGCCGCGCGACCAGTCGGCCAGGCGCCGCACCTCGGGCGCCAGGAACCACAGCCACCAGACGAAGCCCACGTAGCGCGCGGGGCTGCGGAAGTAGAGCCAGAAACCGGTGGCGATCGACAGCGCGGGGAACGCCAGGGTCAGGATCGAGCCCTGGTGCGCGAGGATCAGCAGCCCGGTGAGCGTCCACAGGCCGGCCTGCGCGGCCCAGTGCCTGGGCTCGGCCAGCAGGCGCCGCTTGGGCTTCTTGCCGCGGCGCGCGCGGACGAGCGGTTCGACGGGATAGGCGGGCGTACTCATGCGGCTCGGTGCGTCAGTTCGAGGGCGTGCGCGAATCGGCCAGCGGCAGCGGCGCGGCGGCGCCGGCCGTGACGCGGCGGCGCTGCAGCAGCTCACGCGTGATCCGCACGTGCTGGGCCGCGAAGGCCTCGGTGGTGAGGTCGGCCTCGACCAGCCGCGCCGCGGCCGCGCGGGCCCGCGCCAGCCCCCGCTCGGGCTGGGCCACCATGCGATCGGCCGCGCCGCGCATGGCGCTGGCGTCGAAGGCCGGCACATAGGCCGCGCAATCGTTCGGGAAATAGTCGCGCAGGCCGCCTACGTCACTGACGATCATCGGCTTGCCCACCGCTGCCGCCTCCAGCATCACGGTGATGCCCGAGGCGTGGTGGTTGGGCCGCAGCGGCACCACGATCACGTCGGCCCAGTCGTAGAACTCGCGCTGCTTCGCGATGCCGGACACGGAGGCGATCTCCACGTTGGGCCGGTGCAGCTCGCGCGGAATGCGCCGCCGCGTGGCGAGCTTGACCTGGTAGCGCGGCAGGCCGCCGAAGGCCTCGATCAGGGTGGCCCAGTCGCGGTCGCGGTCGTTGCCGATCGCGGCGATGCGCAGCGGGCGATGCGGCGTCCAGGTCTCGGGCATGCGCACCGGGAAGTCCTGCGTGTTGAGCCCGTAGTAGACCTGCACCGCGTCGCGCTGCAGGAACTCGCGGCACAGCACGGCGTTGTCGCGCGCCAGCGTGGTCAGCACGTCGGCGCGCGCCAGCAGCTTGCGATAGACCCAGCGGCGCAGCGCGCCGAAGCGCGGCCAGCGGTCCAGCAGCCAGACGCTCTGCGCCAGCAGCAGCGGCCGCGCGCCGCGCGCGCCGGCCAGCTTCAGCACCAGCGCGGCGGCCAGGTGCTCCTGCTCGGTATGCGTCCAGATCACGTCGGCCGCCAGCAGCGCCTCGCGATTGCGCCAGGCATGGATCGCGTCGAAGCCGAGCGCGGCCTTCAGGGCGCGGCGCGCCACGCTGACCGGGCGCGATTCGCGGCGGTCGCGCGAATAGCTCATGGCGAATTCGTCGGAGGCCGCGTGGTGATAGCCGTACAGGCAGCCGATGTTGTCGCCGGCGCGATAGCTGCGCGGATCGGCGCCGTAAAACAGGTGAACGTGCACGTTCGTGGCGGTCATGCGGAATCTCCGGGTTCGGGGCTCAACAAGCGTGCGCGTGCGCGCCGGCGCCTGGCGTCGTCGCGCGACAGCGGACGGGCCGCGCGAGGCGGCCCGGGCGCGCGGGCGCGTGCATGCCGTTCATGCGGTA
>NZ_VWWK01000015.1:0-81219 GCF_011753035.1 Burkholderia sp. Ax-1720
GGCTGGTGGTGGTGTCGGGGCTCGCGCGCGGCATCGACGCGGCCGCGCATCGCGGCGCGCTGGAGGGCGCGGCCGGCACCGTCGCGGTGGTCGGCACGGGGCTCGATCGCGTCTACCCTGCCGCGCATCGGCAACTCGCCCGGCAGATCGCCGAGCACGGCGCGCTGCTGTCCGAATGGCCGCTCGGCACGCCGGCGCGCGCCGCCAACTTCCCGCAGCGCAATCGCCTGATCGCGGCGCTCTGTGAGGGCGTGCTGGTGGTCGAGGCGGCGCCGCGCTCGGGCTCGCTGATCACCGCGCGCCTGGCCAACGAGCTGGGCCGCGACGTGTTCACGATCCCCGGCTCGATCCATGCCCCGCTCTCACGCGGCTGCCATGCCCTGATCCGCGACGGCGCGACGTTGGTAGAGACGCCGGCCGACGTGCTGGTGGAGCTCGGCATCGCGGCGGTCGACGTCGATACGATGGCCCGTGAAGCCGAAGCGGCAGGCACTCGCTCCGCCGCGAAGCGCAGCCGCCATGCCGAAGCTCACGATTGCGCCACCCGCGATCCAGCCCATTCGCGAGACTGCCCGGATCTGGAATGCAGCGACGACGACGCATCGCCCCGCCACTTCGACGGCGGCGCCGATCACCTCACGCCGGCCGGCGGTGCCGCTCGGCAAGGCGCCCCCTTATCGCCCGAGGCGCTGGCGCTGCTCGACGCGCTCGGCCACGGCCCCGTGCCGGTCGACCTGCTGGCCGCGCGCGCCGGCATCGCCGCCGACGCCCTGCCGCACCTGCTGCTACGGCTGGAACTGGCCGGCCGCGTGGCGAGCCTGCCCGGCGACCGCTACCAGCGGCTCGACACGCCCGCCGCCGCACCCGCCACGCCCCCGGCGCATGCCGTGCTACATTCCGGCGATGCGGGGCAACCCGCGCCACCGCCATCCAGCAAGGAACCGTGATGCCCGCGCTGAATCTCGATACCGACGCCGATCGGATCGCCGAGCGCCTCCGTGATCCCAACGCGCTGCTCGTCGCCTGCCTGTGCGCCGAATGGTGCGGCACCTGCCGCGACTACGACGACACCTTCGAGCGGCTCGCCGCCGCCCATCCCGAGGCCTGCTTCGTGTGGATCGACATCGAAACCCATGCCGACCGCCTCGACGATTTCGACGTCGAGAACTTCCCGACCATCCTGATCGAGGACGCCCACGCGGTGCGCTTCTTCGGCACGGTGCTGCCGCACGCGGGCATCGTCGAGCGGATGCTGAGCGATCTGAGCGCGATTCCCGGCGTGACCCACGCGCCGAAACTGCGCAACCTGCTCGACGTCGCCGTCTGACCCCGAAGTCGACATGCCGGCCTGCCGCGATCGCTCATACCGCCGAGGCCCGCGCCACACGGCGCTTCGGCAGGCTTGCCGGCGCTTCGGCCCCCACTTATGATGGGCCGCTTTTTACACGAGCCGGGTGACGACCCGGCGCCGTGTGCTATAAAGCCGACGTAAAAGGGCCGTCAGACGGCCATCCGGTCTATCCAACCCACTCGAGTCATGTCCAAAGCACTGATCATTGCGGAAAAGCCCTCTGTCGCGAACGATATCGCGCGCGCCCTGGGCGGCTTTACCAAGCATGACGAATACTTCGAAAGCGACGACTTCGTCCTGTCGTCCGCGGTCGGCCACCTGCTCGAAATCGCCGCGCCCGAGGAATACGAGGTCAAGCGCGGCAAATGGAGTTTCGCGCATCTGCCCGTCATCCCCCCGCATTTCGACCTCAACCCGATCGCAAAAAGCGAATCGCGGCTCAAGGTGCTGACCAAGCTGATCAAGCGCAAGGACATCGACCGCCTCATCAACGCATGTGACGCGGGGCGCGAGGGCGAGCTGATCTTCCGCCTGATCGCGCAGCATGCGAAGGCCAAGCAGCCGGTCCAGCGCCTCTGGCTCCAGTCGATGACGCCGGCCGCGATCCGCGACGGTTTCGCCAAGCTGCGCAGCGACGCCGACATGCAGCCGCTGGCCGACGCCGCCCGCTGCCGCTCGGAAGCCGACTGGCTGGTCGGCATCAACGGCACGCGCGCGATGACCGCCTTCAACAGCAAGGGCGGCGGCTTCTTCCTGACCACCGTCGGGCGCGTGCAGACGCCGACGCTGTCGATCGTGGTGGAGCGCGAGGAGAAGATCCGGCGCTTCGTGCCGCGCGACTACTGGGAAGTGCGCGCCGAATTCGTCTGCGCCGGCGGCTTCTACGAAGGCCGCTGGTACGACCCGAAATTCAAGCGCGACGAGCACGATCCCGAGAAGCGTGATTCGCGCCTGTGGGCGCTGCCGGCGGCCGAAACCATCGTGGCGGCCTGCCGCGGCCAGATCGGCGTGGTCAGCGAGGAATCCAAGCCCTCGACCCAGCTCTCGCCGCTGCTCTACGACCTGACCAGCCTGCAGCGCGAGGCGAACAGCCGTTTCGGCTTCTCCGCCAAGAACACGCTGGGCCTGGCCCAGGCGCTGTATGAAAAGCACAAGGTGCTGACCTACCCGCGTACCGACGCGCGCGCGCTGCCCGAGGACTACCTCGGCACCGTCATGCAGACCATGGAGATGCTCAAGGAGAGCAACAACTACCTGCCGCACGCCAAGCAGGTGCTCGACAAGGGCTGGGTCAAGCCGAACAAGCGGATCTTCGACAACGCCAAGATCAGCGACCACTTCGCCATCATCCCGACCCTGCAGGCGCCCAAGGCCCTGTCCGAGCCGGAGCAGAAGCTCTACGACCTGGTGGTCAAGCGCTTCCTGGCGGTGTTCTTCCCGGCGGCCGAGTACAAGGTCACCACCCGCATCACCGAGGTGGCCGGCCATCACTTCAAGACCGAGGGCAAGGTGTTGGTCGAGCCGGGCTGGCTGCAGGTCTATGGCCGCGACGCCGAAGGCGCCGACGCCAACTTGGTGCCGGTGCAGAAGGACGAGAAGGTCAAGACCGACAAGGTCGCCGCCCACCAGTTGGTGACCAAGCCGCCCGCGCGCTACTCGGAAGCCACCCTGCTGTCGGCGATGGAAGGCGCCGGCAAGCTGGTCGAGGACGACGAGCTGCGCGAGGCGATGGCCGCCAAGGGGCTCGGCACGCCGGCCACGCGCGCGGCCATCATCGAAGGCCTGCTCGGCGAGAAATACCTGATCCGCGAGGGCCGCGAGCTGATCCCGACCGCCAAGGCGTTCCAGCTCACCACCCTGCTGCGCGGCCTCGGCGTGAAGGAATTGACCGCGCCCGAGCTGACCGGCGAATGGGAATACAAGCTCTCGCAGATGGAACGCGGCAACCTGCCTCGCGATACCTTCATGCAGGAAATCGCGCGGATGACGCAGACCATCGTCAAGCGCGCCAAGGAATACGATTCGGACACGATCCCGGGCGACTACGCGACGCTCCAGACGCCGTGCCCGAATTGCGGCGGCCAGGTGAAGGAGAACTACCGGCGCTTCGCCTGCACCAAGTGCGAGTTCTCGATCTCCAAGATCCCGGGCAGCCGCCAGTTCGAGATCCCCGAGGTCGAGGAGCTGCTGCAGAAGAAGGAAATCGGCCCGCTGTCGGGCTTCCGCAGCAAGATGGGCCGACCGTTCTCGGCGATCCTCAAGCTGTCCTTCGACGACGAGACCAAGAACTACAAGCTCGAGTTCGATTTCGGCCAGGACCAGGGCGGCGAGGATGGCGAGGCGCCCGACTTCTCGGCGCAGGAGCCGGTGGGCGCCTGCCCGAAGTGCGGTGGGCGCGTGTTCGAGCACGGCATGAGCTATGTCTGCGAGAACTCGGTGGCCAACCCGAAGACCTGCGACTTCCGCTCCGGCAAGGTGATCCTGCAGCAGGAGATCGCCCGCGAGCAGATGGCCAAGCTGCTGTCGGACGGCCGCACCGACCTGCTGCCGAACTTCAAGTCCTCGCGCACCGGCCGCAACTTCAAGGCCTTCCTGGTCAAGCAGCCCGACGGCAAGATCGGCTTCGAGTTCGAGAAGAAGGAGCCGAAGCCGGGCGCCGCCGCCAAGAAGACCGCGGCGAAGAAGACCGCCGCGGCCGCCAACGAGGACGGTGCCGGTTCGGATGCGGCCGAAGCCGCCGTGCCGGCCAAGAAGACCGCCGCCGCGAAGAAGGCGCCGGCCGCCAAGAAAACGGCTGCGGCCAAGAAGGCGCCGGCTCGCAAGACCGGTTCGTGACGAGGTAGCGCGGGGCGGCCCTTCGTGGGCTGCGCCGCGCCGTCTCGGGCGAAGCGATCCGCAAGACGCAAAAAGCGCGCTGTCCTCACGGACAGCGCGCTTTTTTGTGTTCGGCGCCTACGGCTTAGAGCGGCGTCGGCGCGGTCACGCGCTGGCGATTCTTCGGCAGCGGCGCCGGCATCGACGGGCCGGCCGGGCGCGAGCTGCCTTGCGGCGCTGCAGCCAGGTCAGACTGCGACGGCGGCTGCAGGCCGCTGCCGGCCCACTGCTCGCCGAGCGCCGTTTCCGGCGAATGGCTGAAGTGTTCGACCAGGTGATCGATGAAGGTGCGGACCTTGGCCGGCAGGTGGCGACGGCTCGGGTACGCAACGTTGATCTCGACCTGGGGCAGGCGATAGTCGGGCAGCAGGCGCACCAGCTTGCCGCGTGCCGTGTCGCCGCCGATCAGGTAGCTCGGCAGCATCGCGATGCCCATGCCGAGCAGCGCGAACTGGCGCAGCATCTCGGTATTGTTGGCGACGATCACATTGGTCGGCCGCACCCGCACTTCGCCGTCCGGCCCCGTGAACACACGCTCGTCGCCCCAGTATTCGGAGGGCAGGCTCAGCGAGGGGTGCTCCATCAGGTGCTCGGGATGGGTCGGCACGCCATGCTGCTCCAGGTAGGCGGGCGTCGCGCAGACCGTCATGCAGCCGGTGGTCAGGCGCCGCGTGACGATGCTGGCGCTGCGCATCTGCCGCGCGATCACCACGCCGACGTCGAAGCCTTCCTCGACCAGGTCGACCTGGCGGTCAACGAGGGTCAGGTCGGGAATCACCTTGGGATAGCGCTGGGTGTAGGTCTGCAGCACCGGCGCGAGGTTGTGCAGGCCGAACACGACCGGCGCGACGATGCGCAGCGTGCCGACCGGCTCATGATTGCGCGCCACCACCATCTGCTCGACGTCCTCGAGCTCGTCGAGGATCTGGCGGGCACGTTCCAGATAGACCTGACCGGATTCGGTCAGGGAAAGGCTGCGCGTGGTCCGGTTCAGCAGGCGCGTGCCGAGCCGACCTTCGAGGTCCGCGACATGGCGCGTGGCCACGGCGTTCGAGATATCCATCGCACTGGCCGCTCGCGCGAAGCTGCCCAGATCCGCCACCTTGACGAACACTCGCATCGACTGCAAATGATCCATAACCACTCCCGCCGCTGTGCATTACAGCTTCAAAATTGTGTAGCAAATGCGTAATTCTCCTACGACAGCGGATTTGGTGCAGAGTTGCCGTCAGAGTGTGGGAAATCCACAAAAAATGTTCGCCCCAACCTGGGCTTACGCCAGGATTCATCTAATTATTCTGATCATAGAAACAATAGGCTCCAAATACGCCCATTCTCTACGCCAGCTCAACGGTGGCCGGCATTGCGTCCGATCAGCGATCGACGCGATGGCGCCGGGTGCCCCGTAACAAGCTGTTAAAAAGCGATACACCTGCGCCGCCGCCGTCATAAGATCATGGCGGCCCCGCCGTGCGGGCCGCCGGCGCGCCTTGTCGCCCGGTGCTTTCCGTCTTTCGTGCCGCTTCCGAACCCTTCATGAAAATAGCCATCCTCGACGACTATCAGGACGCCGTCCGCAAACTCAACTGTTTCGAGTTGCTCGCCGACCACGAGGTTAAGGTCTTCAACAATAGCGTGCGCGGGCTCGGCCAGCTCGCGAGCCGCCTCGCCGAAATCGAGGCCCTGGTCCTGATTCGCGAACGTACGCATATCACCTCGCAACTGCTGGCAAAGCTGCCGCATCTGCGCATGATCAGCCAGACCGGCAAGGCTTCCAGCCATATCGACATGGCCGCCTGCACCGAGCGCGGCATCGCCGTGCTGGAGGGCACCGGCTCGCCGGTGGCGCCGGCCGAGCTGACCTGGGCGCTGATCATGGCCGCCCAGCGCCGCATCCCGCAGTATGTCGCCAACCTCAAGCAGGGTGCCTGGCAACAATCGGGCCTGAAGACCTCGGCGATGCCGCCCAACTTCGGCCTCGGCCAGGTGCTGCGCGGCCAGACGCTCGGGATCTGGGGCTACGGCAAGATCGGCCAGATGGTGGCCGGCTACGGCAAGGCCTTCGGCATGAAGGTGCTGGTCTGGGGGCGTGAGCATTCGATCGAGCGCGCGCGCGCCGACGGCCACGACACGGCGGCCAGCCGCGAGGCCTTCTTCGAGGAAGCCGACATCCTCACCCTGCATCTGCGCCTGAACGACGAGACGCGCGGCATCGTCAAGCAGGACGACCTGATGCGCATGAAGCCGACCTCGCTGCTGGTGAACACCAGCCGCGCCGAGCTGCTCGAGGACAGCGCGCTGGTCAATGCGCTCGCCTACAACCGGCCGGGCATGGTCGCCATCGACGTGTTCGAGAGCGAGCCGATCCTGCAGGGCTACAGCCTGCTGCGCATGGAAAACGTGATCTGCACGCCGCATATCGGCTATGTCGAGCGCGAGAGCTACGAGCTGTATTTCGGCGCCGCGTTCCGCAATATCCTCGCCTTCGATTCGGGCGACATGTCGAGCGTGGCGAACCCCGACGCGCTGGTCGGCGGGCGCAGCCGGCGCGCCTGAGCGCCGCCGGGCAAAATCATGGCGGCGCCTTGCGCGCCGCCGCCCGTCTCTATCTTTCTGCCGACCGAAGCCTCAGGACGCGACGCTTTCGCGCCGCGCCTGCGCAGCTTCCGTTCCCATCGCGGCGACGAATTCCTCGCCGTCGCGGCGGCCGAGATCGTAGGCGTGCTGCATCTGGCCGGGGCTCGTGTAGTCCCAGCTCGAGATCGGCACCTTGGCCGAGGGCTGCACGTAGAGGCGCGTCTGCTCGCCGTGCGCGACCGTGAAGCGCTGCGGACGCGGATAGCGCCGCGTCACCATCACCAGCACCCTGCCCGGCGTGGGATCGAGCGCGCCGACCGGCACGTTGTCGACCATCCCGCCATCCAGCACCGGCCGCCCCGCGCGACGCAACACCGGCGTGAACGGCGGCGTGCACGAGGACTGCAGGATCAGGTCGGCCAGCTCGTCGACATGGGCGCAATCCTGGGCCCGCACGAACTCGGGGCGGAAGCCGAGTGACTGGCCGAGCGTGGGATGCAGCGTCTTGCGGATGTATTTCTCGATGTTGTAGGCGATCAGGCCCGCCGCCACCGCGCTGCGCGCGCCGAGCCAGCGCGGCACGTGCGACACGCCGATGCGGATTTCCGGCGCGTCGGCCAGCTGGGTGAAGCGCTCGCCGTAGATATCGACCAGCGCCTGCCGGTAGATCCGGTAATGCGGGAACACCGGCTTGCCGCGCAGCAGGTTGCCCCAGTAGGCGTTCTTCGTGTTGCCGCGCAGGGCGTCCAGGTAATAGCGCATCACCCATTGCGAGTCGCTCGTATAGAGCATGCAGGCCGTGGCCGCGCCGGCCGAGATGCCGGTGATCACGCGCGGACGGATGCCCAGCGCCGGTTGCGCGACGTCCCAGAAACCCGCCTGCCACCAGCAGCGGTTGCCGCCGCCGGCGAATACGACCTGGTCGAACATGGACTGACTCTCTTTCTCTCTTCGTTTGTGTGGCTGGATTGCCGTTGCCGCGGCTCAGTTGACGAGCGCGTAGGTGGAGGTGGCATGCACCGCCATCCGCCCTTCATCGTCGAGCACCTCGATCTCGCCGAACACGAGGTTGCGGCCCATGCGCAGCACGCGCGCCGTGACCAGCAGGTCGCCGCAACGGACCGCGCGCATGAAGCTGGTGTTCAGCGCGACGGTGGTCATCGGCCGGAATTCGCCGAGCTTCACCGAGATCGCGGCGAGCATCGCCGTGTCGGCCGCGGCCATGAACACCTGGCCGCAGATCACACCGCCCGAATGCCGCAACTCGCCCGAGAACGGCAGGCGCAGCGTCACCGCCTCGTCCGATACGGCCACCGGCACCAGCCCGAGCGAGCGCACCCAAGGCGCGAGCAGTCGATCGAGCAGCTCGCGAACCGCGTTCTCGTCCATCGTGGAATCCTCGGCAGGGCCGCGCGAATGCCGCACGGCGGATGTGGGCGTCATCATACCGGGAGCGTCGAGGGCTCGACGTTTCGTGCGCCGAGGAAGGCCTCGGGATGGGGTGGAGAACTTTTTGGAGAAAAAAGCGAGAAAGGGCTAGACACGGGGCGGAAGCTCGTGCATAATCTTTTTTCTGTTGGGGGCGTTAGCTCAGTTGGTAGAGCAGCGGACTCTTAATCCGTAGGTCGAGTGTTCGAGTCACTCACGCCCCACCACTGAATTTAGCTGTAGGAAATCAAGCACTTACGAGAAATCGTGGTGCTTTTTTTTCGTCTATAGCCCGCGTGCGCAGGCGTCAAAAACTGGCCTTTGCCGGAAAACTGCCGGAACGGAAGAATCCAGACCAAGCGATCACAATCTTTCGCATGGAGTCTGGAATGGCATACATCAGTCAGCGCGGTGAATATTGGCGCGCCGAGGTTCGTCGGCGCGGGTACAAGCCGGTCTATCGCACGTTCGATACAAAGCAGCAGGCCCAGAAGTGGGCTCGCCACATCGAAGGCGAGATGGATACGGGATCGTTCGTAGACCGCTCGGAAGCCGAGCGCACGACCTTGGCCGAGGCTCTGGAACGCTACCGCAGAGAGATCGTCCCCGAGAAGCGCCATCCCTACCAAGAAGAACGTCGCATTGACCGCTGGCTGACGAACGACCTGGCGTTTCGAACCCTCGCCAACTTGAAAGGGGCCGACTTTGCCAAGTACAGGGACAAACGTCGCGCGGCCGGCCGCGCCGAAAACACCATCCGCCTCGAACTCCAAGTGGTACGCCATCTTTTCGAGATAGCGCGCAAAGAATGGGGCATGGAGGGGCTTTTGAACCCGCTCGACAACATCCGGAAGCCATCCGGCAGCAAAGCCCGAGACCGCCGCCTACACCCTGGCGAATTCGACAAGCTGAAGTCCCTTCTGTCTGCCAGCCGCAATCAATGGGCTGCCCCCGCCTTCGAACTCGCCATTGAAACCAGCCTACGTCAAGGCACCCTGTTCGGTCTCCGATGGGAATGGATAGATCTGAAGGCACGAGTTATCCGTTTCCCTGTAGACGCCCGAGGGGCTGACAACAAGGGCGTACCGCCAATTCTGCCTCTATCAACGCGTGCAACCAACGTACTCCGTTACCTTGCGGCGCATACGGAAGACGACGACACGCGGCTCGCACGCGCCGCATTCGGTCCAGCTGACGTTCGTCACGACCTATCAGGGCCCGTCTTCGCTACCAGCGTAAATGCCGTGATCTGCGTCTGGAAGCGCACGCTCCAGGTGGCCGGAACGAAGGATCCTGAACTGCTGACACTTCGTTGGCACGATCTCCGGCATGAGGCGACTTCGCGGCTCTTTGAGAAAGGCCTGCATCCACTAGAGGTTGCGTCCATAACCGGCCACCGCAGCATGCAGATGCTGAAACGATACACTCACCTTAAGCCGGAAAGCCTCTTGAAAAAACTGGGATAGCGCGCGCGATCAGGTCGTGCGCGCCACACACGGGAAAATCAGCAACGCGCGACCTGATCGCGAGCGCCTGAAGCTAGCAGACCGGACGCAACATCCGCTTCACGTCCCCGTTAAACCGGCTGGTTCAATGCACTAATGCCGCGAGTCGTTCGAGCATATTCGTATGTCTCGGCAACAATCGCTGCCAGATGGTGACTGGTGTCGAACGCGATCCACTGAGTGGAGTTGCCTTTGATCTTGTGCTCGCTACACTTCTTGATCATCTCGTCGCCCCAGCTAAACCCCTCTTTCGCATATTGCGGCGATTTAACAACGTAGTCTGCCAATCCCCACATCTGCCCGCCCTTGGGGCCGATCCGCATCGAGTGGCCCCGAACGATCAGGAACTCATTACCAACGGTATATCGAATTTTGCCGTTGGTGTCAGGCGACATGGCATCACTCGATCTCGGGCTACGTACTCCGTAGTCGCCGAACACAACCCGCACGCCCGGCGTGGAAGGAAGTAACGTCTTCCACAGGATCATCTCACCCCGCTGCAAGAAGGCAGCGGAATTATGCTTTTTGACCGCTTCGTTGATACTCGTCGGCATCGACGAACCGGCGATCACGACCTGGACGAAACCTCGTGAGCGAAGAAACTCGAGCGCCGCCGACACGTCCGGCAGCAGGTCAGCGATGGGACGGTTCCGAATATCGCCCAGATCAATCAACACCGGAAGACTTTGGGCGATCAATCCGCACTCGCCAAGCACGTCGCCGAGCATGTCGTCAAACATCGCAGGATCGGACATGTCCTCAAGGTCTTCTGTTTCGAGCCGCAGCAGAGCCTTACCGCCGTTCATAGCCAACACGTGGCCGATCGCAGCGCGGTACTCGCTGCTCGACCAGCGGTCCGCCCCCACGACGGCGTGGAAGTCCATGCCATGAGCATGCAGTTCCCCGCAGAAGTATGCGTAAACATGCTCCCCACTTTCGACTTTGTCGGTCGGGCCAAAATTGAACATGTCGACGAACAGCGGGCGGTCATTCTGCGCATCGGCGAGCTTGCCCGCCACGTCGCTCAAGTAATCCTGAAGCGATTTCGGGACCTTAGACGTCTGTGGCGGCTGCTTCTGAACATCGAGCAGCGGCATTACCGATCGGGCAACGCGGTCGGGCATATGGCGTAGGGCATCGAACTCGCCATCTTTAGCACGGAGGATAGGCACGTAGGTAAGCAATTTTATACTCCTTGACCCAATCGATTCGCGAATAGCCGTTTAACTTGATCGTATCCGACCACGTCATTGAAGAGCTGGAAGTTATTCAGCTCACGCCGCAGCCGGCCCGCGATCACTGCCGGACTGATCTTCAATTCCCGAGCGAGCGAGTCAATGTTTTCCTTGCTCGGTGCCATGAAGGCATCACTTCTTTTCCACGTTACGCGCGGAATGAATGCTTCACGGGCCAATCTATTAGCCTCAACCTCTCGCCGATCCTCACTTGAAGCGTCCAAGTCGTCGAGGAACGTCTCGTCCTGGCCAACGTGCTTCCACAGGTGAACAACCTCGTGCAGTAGCGTGAACCAGAAATTGTCCAAGCGATCCTGACGAAGAGTCAATGCGACAATCGGCGTTCCGTCACTATCCTTCAGCGCGGCACCATCGAGAGCCGTACCTTTCAGTTGCGGCTCCATCACCACAACGATTCCGTGTTTCTCCAGAAACTCCACGGCCAGTAACGGCCCCTGCTCGAACCAGCTCAGTTGCGCAATCTCTCGAAGAAACTCTGTCGAAAATATCTCGGGCTGAAAGGACCGCGCTGGATTTTTCGCAGCTCGCGCTTTCTGGATTACGCGTGCCAGCCATGCGTGCAACGCATATTTGGTCGTCGGCGAATACGCATGTCCGCCGATTGTTCTGCGGAAAGCCGTCGCTCCGAACTGAAGCCCGACGTCTGCAATGAAGTTCTTGACCAGTTCATCCGCGCTCTTCGTTGCCTTCGACGATAGCTTCGTCAGCCAGCCACGAGCGACCATTTCCTTTACAGGAAATTTCGACCAATCGACCGAATCCTCGGACTTCTCTTCGTTGACCGACGCTAGGCCGACTAATGTGTCGGCGGAAATACCGAGCCCGATCGACAGCGCACGAATCATCGGCACTGTGAGCGGCCGCTTCCTCCCAAGAACCTCGGAAACGCGGCTTCGCGTTCCAAAATACGGCACTAGGTCGGACTGCTTCAGCCCACGTTCTTGCATCCGAAACAAAATCGCGTCAATCGGATCCGGTGCTTCCACCGGGTAACGGTGCGTCTCATAGTCGTCAACCAACACCGACAACAGCTCCAGCCGCTCGGCATCTAAACTTCCACGCTCCGGATGCTGCCGCATCAGCAAATGCACCTGCTCCAGATAGTCTCGATACTGTTCGTCAGATTTAATAACCTTCACTTCGTTCATGATGCTGCCTGTTCCATGCTTACCACCAGTGCGATCTCTTGCGGGAAATGCACTGTAAGTTCGATGTTCCACACGGCTGCCCCCACGCGAAAAATGAATGTGTCCGGCCCTGTCGCCATCGCACGCGGAAACTGCGCGAGCAGATCCGCCGCATCCTTCCAATGCGCAGCCACCAACTCCGAGATCCAGCTCCGTAGCCAGAGTTGGGCGTCTTTATCTAAAGCAACCTGAAGCTTGTCTTTACCGAGTAGCCGCATGTTTGTTCCCAATTTGGGATCAACTATAGCGTCGAACACGGCATCTGTAAAGTTCCCAAATTGGGATTTTTCAGTGCGAGTTCCGCTCCTCCCCAGAGTGGGTGCCTCTCGTTCGCAAGCGAACTCCTGATCATTGGGCGGCTGCGCGGATTGGTACCCAAGAACACCAAACCTCCCGGGAAAATATGACCCTATTTTTTGATGATGGTCGAGTGGGGTTCATACGGGAATACCGGCGCAACTGCGGTGGAAGCCGACCGCTAGTTTCGATCAGCAAGACATGTGACGTATCAGGCGGAGATACACGCCTAGATCTGTATCGTGAGTTGATACGGAACGAGAACCAACCGACCCATGCCGATAGGTCGGCACGGAGACGTTACAATTTGAAACATGCTATGACACTCGGAACCGAGCAGGGCGCTCGATAAGTAGATACGAGACGACGATTGGATCAACGACAACTAGATCTACCAGGGATGCTGGTCGATACCGGCGTCACCGAGAACGCAGACGAGAACAGGAAAGGCGCGGATGTGCCTGACCGGGGCGAACTTCATGTGCATATGAACGGCGCGATACCAGCGTCGACGATTCGAGAGATTCTGGCCGACGAAGCGACCGTATTGCCGGATGGATTCGATTTCAATCAAGACCTAGTTCGAGCAACACCCTGCCAGTCGCTGGCCGAGTACCTGACGCCTTGGAAAGTTCTGCGACTCTTTCCAAGGAAACGCGAGAACCTCGATCGACTCACCCGTGAGGTCGTTGCGAGCTTGGCCGAAAACAACGTGCGCTTCGTCGAACTCCGAAGCAGCGTTCTGTACCTCACATCGCTTCAGAAGTGTTCGCCAGCGCAGGCGCTTGAGCGCCTGATCGAATCAACTGGGGAAGCTGCGAGGTGCCACGGTATCCGCCGCAGCCTGATTCTCACGGTAACGCGTGGCGACTATAGCGCGGTCAATCTAGCCATGCTTTTGCAAGCTTACGAAGACCTCGGTAGGCCAGCGGATGTAGTTGGACTCGACTTGGCCGGAGATGAAGAAATGGCGTATCCGACGGAATTGCCGTCGCTCTTTCGGGAAGCCAAAGACAAATTCGGGCTCGGAATTACGATCCATGCGGGTGAAACGGGCCGCGCAGAAAATGTCCGATCGGCCGTGGAGTTATTTGGCGCGGATCGCATTGGTCACGGGACAGCGGCCGGGAATGATCCGGAATTGCTGGAGCTTCTTTCGTCTCTCGATGTCTGCGTTGAGGTATGCCCAATTAGCAACCGGCTTACCGGCGCAGTTCCTGCGAACGAGGCTCACCCACTTCAACAGTTCCGGCGATATGGGGTGCCGTTTGTCATTTGCTCGGATAACCCCGCAATCCACCAACGCGGCCTCGCGGACGACCATGCTGCCGCGATGGCTGAGGGCCTGTCAATTAGTGACATGCGACATCAATACGAGGTAGCCAAGCGCTACTCATTCATGAAGGATCTAACTTGAAAATCCGATTCATGTCAGGGAACGCGCACAAGATCACCGAGGTGCAGCGCATCCTTACCCCCGTAGGCGTGGACATCGTGCCAGTGTCGAGGAAAATCGAGGAGCTCCAAACAGAAGATGTCGAGAGCTTGGTGCGGGACAAGTTGGCCAAGGCGTTCCAGGCCATTGGTCGCCCACTGTTCGTTGAGCATACCGGATTGTATTTGAGCGGCCTCAATGGACTTCCCGCAGGTCTAACGCAGATATTCTGGGACAGGCTACAGGCGGATCGCTTCGCTGACCTCGTTGCAGGACTTGACGACGCCAAGGTCACTGCCAAGACGATCCTTGGGTACTGCGACGGGCGCGAAATCCATATTTTTGAGGGTGCGATCGACGGAACCGTACCTCGCAAACCTGCCGGCCCCACTGATTTCCAATGGGACTGTGTCTTCGTCCCGAATGGCAGCACTCAGACGTTCGCGGAGATGGGCGCGGCCAAGGACGACATCTCCATGCGCCGTAAAGCACTGGACTTGTTTGCGGCTCACCTCAAATCTACGAAGGGTACGAAATGAAAGATGAACTGCTTGATGCGCATCGTACCGGCAAGCTAATGCTGTTTGTGGGCGCTGGGGTGTCTGCCAACCTTGGCCTGCCAAATTGGGACGCATTGATCGCGCGTATCGCAAAGGAACTTGGCTATGACCCAAAGATCTTCTCTACCTACGGTAATCACCTAGCCCTCGCAGAGTTCTACAAGAAGAAGATGGGTGGTCTCGGACCGCTGCGCAGTTGGATGGACCGTGAATGGCATAAGCCAACAACGGACATCTCTAAATCCGACATTCATCGGCTGATCACAGAAGGAAATTTCTCCCGGATCTACACCACCAACTACGACCGATGGCTGGAATTCGCCCACGATGCGTTCGATGTGGAGTACGACAAGATTGCCAAGGTTTCCGATCTGGTTTCCATCACGGACGGACGCCGACAGATCATTAAGTTCCATGGTGATTTCGACACAGACGAGTCGATCGTCCTCGACGAGACCAGCTACTTCCATCGACTAGACTTCGATACCCCGCTCGACATCAAGCTTCGTAATGACGTACTGGGTAGCTCGGTACTCTTCATCGGCTACAGCCTGAATGATCTCAACATTCGACTACTGTTCTATCGTCTGACCGAGATGTGGAAGCGCTCGACCCTTGCATCGGCAAGGCCGAAGTCCTACATCTTCACAAACCGCCCGAACCCAGTCGCTCAGGAGGTCCTGAGACATTGGGGGATCGAAATGATCGTTTCGGAAGAGGACGACCCCAAGAAGGCGCTCACGGATTTCCTTCAGGAGTTGGTGACCTGACCTTGAATAACACTGGGTGAGCGGAAGCAGCCACTATGACAGTAGATGGCACCAGACGTCGGATATGACAAAAACCGGCGGAGGCCTATCCTGCCTTAGAACCAAACCGATCGTTTTTCTTGCGCCGTCGCAATTTTTCGCCTTGTAGGTACACGTGATGGCTTGCCCTGCAAGCCATCATCTTGATGTTCTCAGAGAGAACGAAAAACGCGCCCTGCGCGCAGGCCTCGCCCCGGAATCAAGGAGACCGGCCAAGAGCGACTATTCGTGCGATGCGGATGCCGGGATGCGGTAGCACGGAAACTGCGTTAGCCTCGATGCGCTGAAGAACTACCGCCGAACAACACCCTGACTTCGTGCCAGCTCAAATGTCCGCCCCCAAGCCCGTCCTCCGAGTAGCATGCATTCGTCACGGTGAAAGCGCCGCTAACGCTGGCAGCGCCACTGACGACCCCGCGTCCATCCCGCTTACCGAAGCAGGGCAGCAGCAAGCTTTCGCCATCAGTCGGCGCCTTACCAGCCCCCCTAATCTCATAATTTGCTCCCCCTTCGACCGCGCTCAGCAAACGGCTGCGCCCACGCTGCGTCGATTCCCTCATACACCACGCGAGACTTGGCCGATTCAAGAATTCACGTATCTCACACCCGCCAAGTGCGCAGGCACGTCGGCCGCGCAGCGTCGTCCATGGGTTGAGGCGTATTGGGATAGCCATTGCAGCCGCACCGGATATCGCTGCACCGCCAGTTATACCGGCCGCGACGCCTGGGAGCTGAATGATCAGCACATTGATTGCCCCTGCCAGAGCCAGCAAGCTGAACGCATCTCCCAGCGGATTGTTGATTGCTGAGTCCGCCAGAAACCTGTTGACGAAGGTTTCGTAGATCGACAAACAAATTCCCGCCGCAGCCGCCAAGAAAAAGATCAACACGCTGTAGTTCGCAATTTTCGAGACCCACCCTTCCGCGAATCGCTTCGTCGGCCCGAAAGCGAAGCAAGCAAGAAACAAGGGGCCTACGGCCAACATGAAGGACAGCGCAACCTTCGCAAGAAGCAGCAAACCGGCCATGACCAGTTCGGCGAGCGCCGCTGATACTCCGACAATCAACGCCGAAATGAGATCCGCGACAGCGTAGGAACGGGACCAGTTTTGCGGTGGAGCGTGACCTTATGCGTAGCAGGCGCTGTCTTTCTAGGAACGAGCACTTTCAAGTCAAACCAGTTGTAATGCAGCTTCGATTTCATGCGAACCTCCCAGATTAGCGGGACCAGCGTTGAACGTTCGATTGGATGAGCATCGCCACGGCGGCTGTGTGAGAGTTGATCTCTTTCTCAAGAGACTCGATGGCCTCAGGTCGAACACGTGCAAGCTCGATCGGGGCGGCGTTCAGTACGCGCGCAATCTGGTTGAGATTGCGGCCTATCGCGAGCAGTCGGCTGTTCGACGATGCCAATTGCTCTAGCTCTCCCTGTCCAAGCTGTGGCGAGCCGGACAGTCGAGCTCGAATGAGAGCGACAATCCATGAATTCAGGGAGAAGCCTTCTGCAGTGGCTATCGCCGCAACTGCCCGATGCTCTGCCAGAGTGACACGGATCTCTATACGAGCCTTCGCACGGGACGCACTCTGCAAGTCGATGTGCGGCGTGGCCGCGGCACGAGGTTCGCGCTCAATCAGTTTTCGAATGACTTGCCTTGTTGCGTCGCTCGGTGAGATCCCACGCGAACGACAATAGCTAACCCAATCTTGCTTAAGCGAACCGAGTTGCACGCTAAGCACACTGTTGCTGTGATTTGTCATGATCTAGCGACCTCTTTGTCCGTTCTGCGTGACCGATCGTGAATAGGGCGAACCGCAACGTCCTCACGAACAGGTGCTCGCCCAACGGACTGCTGGCGTGCAAAAACAATCTCTAAGTAAACGTCTCTTCTCTTTAGGAGCTCGCTCACGAGCCCTATTGCCGGGTCATTGGTATCAGCGACGAGCCGTATTTCCCTACCAGACAGCTCATCGGTGATCCGTGTCATCCGTGCGCTGTGTATAACTTTGTGTCTCCACGACACCAGCTCGCTGAAGCAAGTCCGACAGCTTCTCCCGCAGGCCCGTGGGTATCTGCGCGAGGGCATCCTGCACATTGACGACCATGCTTCCGGCGCCCATCTGATTGATATTGACTTGCAAGCGCTCGATTTGGACGATTCGAGCACTCCGAATGTCCTGCGAATTGAGGACGCCATTGAGGTCCGAAACGGTATCTCGCACGGCGGCCGGTACGTAGTCCCACGACGCAACTCCAGTCGGCTTCCCCACTTGACCACGGATTTGGATGGTCTCGCGAACACGGTATTCGTTTGCGCGACCGCGCCGGGACTTGGCGATGTACCCCAAGGATTGGAGCTCAGCCACAGCGCGCTTGACCTGAGCGATCGACAGATCCGCCTTTGCAGAAATCGTCTCGATGCCGGGGCCGCCAACACCGGTATGCAAATTCACGTGCGCTTTGATGATGAGGTAGACCTTGAGTGACGAACCCTTCATCCGGGCGAGATCCCCGCTATCGACCATCGAGCGGAATACGTGAAACCACATCGTGTCCGCCTTCACCAGCTCACCATGAACGGAACGTTCGGCTATATCTCGGGTCATGAACCGATCTCCTTTCAGATGGCACCGTTGGCCGGAAGTCGTGGCCGACCGACTCGCGGCTTCTGCGCGCTCTCGTGTACCACCACGTCATCTTTCCGTCGCCGTGCCGCCGCGTCGTCAAGCCACTCACGGATGTCGCCAACAAACCAGCACGCACGCCGCTTCGCGGGGAACGCGGTCGGCGGAAGTTCGCCGCGATATGCCATCTGCGTCACAGCTCCGACGGTCGTCGCCAACAACGCCGCGAGCTCATCTCGGTTGATGATGGCCTGCGGTGCCATCCCGGTGAAAATCTGCCGAAACTCGTTATTAACCTTGGCCATTGGAGACCTCCAGTAACTTGTCGTTAGTACGTTGCGCAGAATATGATTCCGACAAGCAGCGGACTAGGGCCAGTTTTTGGTTTTGGAGAGATCGATGGCGAATGACGGACCGAACAAGGGACGGCGACTCAGACTTGCTGTCTCGCGCTTCGCAGCAATGCTCATTCAGGAGGCCAAGCGTCGCCATTCGCATTCAGCCATCCCGGAAACGAAAGCTCATGAGCGATTACAGTCCAGGCTCGACGATAGGAGGGATGTCTTCCGAAGGCCGGACGACGCGCGTCTATGTCAGGCATCGTCTGTCGAAGAAAGACCATGTGGTTCTTTGCCAAGTGCTTTGCAAGTGCAAAAAAATCGGCATTTCGGCACGAAACGGTCGAATCCTTCGGCAGCGTTGCGTTCAGCAACGGCTGGACTTTGCGAACGAGATATCGAGGATGGAAACCGGCACGCCAACGGAGTACAAGCCAGAGCAGACATACAACATGAAGGCGGTACCGCCAGAACCGGTGACTGATCCAGATGATCCGTTGCGACCTCATTCCGACCTTCGCCGCTGGATCGAAAAGTACTGGCCCGGTGGACGCAAGAAATACAAAGCGGGCCAAGGCAATCTCCGCCGGCCGGACGTCGTGATCGTCAACGACCCTGCGCAACCGCCTGTCCAGCCCAATATCAAGATGGTGGTTGAATATAAATTCCCGCCCGACGATTTCACTCGTGATCAGCGACAGGACTACATCGAAATAGCGGGTTCAGAGTCAAAGTTCATGAGGCTTGGTCCCGTCGAGTGTGGATGTGGCGACGACGACCAGAACAGCCACGAGTCAGCCCAGCGTCAGTCCAGGTCTTCGACGTCCGATCTGGATGACCTTGCCGGACAAAGCGGCGGCATCAGCGCAAGCCCGCTCCCGGGCAATAGCTTTCCGCCACCTTCCCCGGGAAGCCTACCGCCTGTCATATTGCCCTGAGCGCGCGATGGAACGATGAGACATGAATGAAGAGCAGATGAAAGCCTGGGTTGCAAACCCGAACCGTGCCGATACCCTGCCATCTGGCTTCTACGAGCCAGCCTACCGCAAGGGCATCACCGGGGCGGCGCTGGTGGTGCGCGGTGTCGTCTATTTTCGCGACGGTTACATAAGCGCTGTACGCGCAGCGCTTGTGAAGTGCTTTGAACAGTACAACGCGACGATCGTCGAATACGCGCAGGCCCTGGCTCGTGTGCGCCAGGAAGAACCACCGAAGAACGGCCCACTACGCTGGTTTTATTCGGAAGGCGAGCAACCAGCGCCAATCGACAAGGCCCCGAAGCTGGCCACGTTGGCAAAGCGAGTGCCTTCGGACGAAGCCTTGGTCGTGCAAATGACGAGCGCCGACCACAAGCTGGCAACGGGTTTCTACAATTTCGGCGTATTCACGGTCGCCGACTGGAAAGCCCCCCTCTCCGGGAATCTCGACGTACTCGACTTCACCGTCCCGCGGATGTTCCTGGATCATCGGCCTGGGATATTCCAAGCGTTGTTTACCGCATTCTGCGAAGCCCTTCCGACGGTCCACGGCCACGCTGGCCTCGGGGTGAACCTTCCCCCCATGGAGCAAGAGGCAAACGAGGCAACCGAATATGCTTATGCTCGCCGATACGGCCCAGGAATCGACGTCGGCGATCCGATGGGCTACAGCACGGTGAGATTGGCCAGCAAGATCAAAACCGTGGACTGGATCGTCGCCTTGGACAAGAACCTCGTGCGCGCCGCAGGAGGACCGGCTTCATGGACTTTGCCTCCCGATTGGTTCGTTCGTCAGCCGCTGGGGGCCGATGGGTTGATCATCCAAGCCGGCGCCGCGCCGCAAGCCGGCATTTCGGATGGCCCTGGCAAACCACCGCTGCCGCCGCCTGCCTACGTCCTGCTCAACGCGGCGTTACGGCCGATCATTGCCGAGGACATGGACATACTCCAACGCGGCACGCTCGACAGCACCGCGCCGTTGCTGAACACGACGATGGCCACCGAAGCGTGGTTGAAACGCTTCGACCTGCCAGACGATCAGGTAATAGCACAATGGCCTGCCCTTCATGCAAGCCAAACAGTCACGGAAGGAAAAGCGACGGTTGCCGCAAATCTGCACCGCCTGCGCACGGCGATGGGCCTTCCCGAAGTTGATACGACGTCGAATCGTTTCGGATACGACGTCACGCCATCGTGATCGCGATGCTGATGATGGAGAAGGTCTCGAGATGAGTCGTGCAACCAAAGCGCGAATTCATAACGCTAAGCCGGCTGATTCAAACATCCGACGATTAGAGCGTGACACCGAATCGCGCTTGAGGGCCTCGTCACATGCTCACGTCAAATACGCGAAAGACAGGTCGCGGTGCTGACGCGATTAGCGGACGACGCCCTGGAGCCGGCGCTGAATTACTCACACAGGTCTCCGCCGATTCCATGTCGGGACCCACACTGAAGTCACGCCCGGGTTCAGATTCAAAGCCATCATCTTGTCCGGCCATGCTGGAATATCCACCTTGCTCAACCAACCCAACCGAATCAAACCGACCTAGAAAATCCGAAGCATGGCGGCGATATCCGTTCACATCGATCTCGCCGTCAACCCCATGCTGCTCTCCTCGCTGCAACGAACATTCCGCTTCCAACTCATATATCCGCTGCATAAGCGCCTCAATCTGCTCGGCCTGACGATAGCATTCAGCGCCCATCGCAACCAGTTGTGCGATCAGATCTTCGCGGGTGTAGTCGTTCGGAAAATTGCGCTGTCGCGGATGAACAGGCTTGGCATGCTTGTGTTTGCTCATTGCGTGCTTCCCTCGATCAGAGCGCCCGCAACAGGAGTAAAAGCGGGCGCCGTGGCGGGTCGGCAGATCGGACACGGCACCATTTCCTCCGAGACCCGCATATTGAAACGATAGGCGTGCCATGTCAGGCGCACGCCCACGTGAGGTATTGCACTACCAGAGCCGCCAAGCTCGGGCCGCCGTTGTTTCGGTAGCACCGCGGACTATAAAGCACGATGGACTTCCGAGCCGTCATGGATTCGCGAAAGTCTGTCCTTCGACAAACAACAGCCAGCAAATCCAATCGCAGCCCTGCCCGGGTCTCACACGCTGAACCGATTCAACGTATAAGCCCGATACGCCGCCACGAACGCATCGAATGACCCGCCATCCTTGCCTTCGAGCTCGGCCTGCTCGTCCAGCGACTTCTCCGCGAGCCGCTTCGCCTCATCCGCCGCCCCCGCCTCAAGCGGCCGCGCCCGGAAGTAATCCGCATGCGCCTCGCTCTGCCGCCGCGCGAAGTCCAGAAACGACTCCCCCCGCTCCCGCATCTCGCGCAGCACCCGCGCCGAAGGCGTCGACTCCGGATCATCGAGCTTGACGCGCTGCGCCGCCACCGCGCGCGTATGCACGTCATCCCCGCGAATCTCATCAAGCACGCGCGCCGCCGCCTCGATCTTCACGAACACTTCCTCGGCCCAGTCGCGCATCGAGATCGCCGCGCCGTCGCGCACCAGTTCCAGCCCCGGCTTGCGCCCTTCCATCGTCACGCGGCCGAAGTTCGCATTGGCTTCGCGATACGCATCGCATTCGAGCTTCGCGCTGTCATCCAGCGCACACACCAGCAGGTACGCATCCATGAAGCGCGCCGTGTCCAGCGCGATCCCCGTCGGCTCGAACGGATCGATATCGAGGCAGCGCACCTCGATGTACTGCACGCCGCGCGAGGCCAGCGCATGCAACGGCCGCTCGCCGGAATAGGTCACGCGCTTCGGGCGGATCGTCGAGTAGAACTCGTTCTCGATCTGCAGCACGTTGGTATTGAGCTGGATCCACTCGCCGTCGCGATGCGTGCCGATCGCCTCGTAGGCCGGATAAGGCTCGCTGACCGCCTTCGACAGCGCATCGAGGTAAGCATCCAGCGAGTTGTAGTCCGCCACCAACGCAGCCTGCGCCGTGGTGTTCGAATAGCCGAGATCGCTCATGCGCAGGCTGGTCGCGTAAGGCCGATACAGCGTGGTCGCGTCGAAGCTCTCCAGCGCGCTGTCGCGCCCGCGCAGGAAGGCCTTGTCGAGCGCCGGCGAAGCACCGAACAGATACATCAGCAGCCAGCTGGTGCGACGGAAATTGCGGATCTGCGCGAGATAACGTTCGGACTGGTAATCGACCTCGCTGGCCGCCGATTGCGCGTGCTCGCGCAGGCGCAGCCAGATGTCCTCGTGCAGCGAGTAGTTGTAGTGGATCCCGGCGATGCACTGCATGGTGCGGCCGTAGCGATAGGCCAGGCCGCGCCGATAGATGGTCTTCAGGCGGCCGATGTTCGAGCTGCCGTAATCGGCGATCGGGATCTGGTCGTCGGCCGGCAGCTTGCCGGGCATCGACTCGTTCCAGAGCATCTCCTCGCCGAGCGAGCCATACACCTCCCGATGCAGCGCGTCGAGCCGCTCGAGCGTGAGCGCGACATCGCGCTCGGCCGGCGTGATCAGCTCGATCAGCGCCTCGGAATAATCGGTCGTCAGTGAAGGATGGGTGAGCGCGGAACCCAGCGCGCGCGGATGCGGCGTCATCGCGATCATGCCGTCGCGCGTCACGCGCAGGCTTTCCTTTTCGATGCCGCGCAGGCCGTCAACCAGACGCTCGCGCGAGGGCCCGGAGGCCAGCACGTCGAGGCGTTGCTGCAGCAAGTCGGTGTGGCTGGAAATCATCTTGTTCGACATGGATGCTAGGAAGCAGGCATGGCGGTTTGCTGCCACGCACACCGCCCGCCGGGATTGACGGTAGCGGGCACTTTAACATCTCGCCGAAAGGCCCGCTTGAGCCGCCCCGGAATCGCGCCAAAGCCAGGCTGGGCGGGGCTTTGCGCGCTGCACCACCGCCCCGCTCCACGCCCGTCGACAACCCTCAGCCGCCGCGCGCGCCGCCGGCCCGGTCGGCGATTTCATTCCACAGATGCATCGCCGCATAGGCGCGCCACGGGCGCCATGCGTCGCTGCGCGCGCGCTGGCTCGACAGACGCTCGAGCGCGGGGTCGCGCGCGGCGATCGACTGCATCAGCACCAGGTCGGAAGCCGGCCAGGCGTCGGCGTCGCGCCAGGCGCGCATCGCGATGTATTCGACGGTCCACGGGCCGATCCCCGGCAGCGCCAGCCAAGCCTGCCGCAGCGCGGCCAGGTCGAGCGGCACGCCGGCCGCGTCCACCGCGTCGACCGGCACCTCGCCCGCGGCCACCGCCGCCGCCACACCTTGCAGCGCGGCAATCCGCTTGCCCGGCATGCCAATCCCGGTCAGGTCGCAGGCCGCCAGCGCGGCCGGTTCGGGAAACCACCAGCCGACAGCGGGATGCGGGGGCGCCGCGAGCGGCTCGCCGGCGCGCTGGACCAATCGTCCGATGATGGTGGTGGCTGCCTTGACGCTGACCTGCTGGCCGACGATCGCGCGCAAGGCCAGCTCGAAGGCCGACCAGGCGCCCGGCACGCGCAGGCCCGGCGCCGCGGCCAGCAGCGGCGCGAGCCAGGGATCGCGCGACAGGTCCCGGGCGATCGCCGAGGGCTCGGCGCCGCAGTCGAACATGGTAGAGAGCCGCGCGGCCAGCGCCGCGTCGGCCCGTTGCGCGACCGCGCCCTCGACGGTCGCGACCAGGCAGCGGCGACGCGCATGACGCCGCACCGTCAGCACGCCATGCGCACCGCGATATTCGATGGCGCGCAGGTAGGCGCCGTCGCTGACGGTTTCGACGCCGGGAATCGCGCGCCCGGCCAGGAAGCGCAGCAGGCGCGGCCAGTCGTAGGGCGGGCGGAACGGCAGGTCGATCTCGACGCGCGCCGCTTCGTCCATCGCGCCGGCCTCGCTCGCCGACGCGCCCCTCATGCAGCGTCGTCGAGCGACAGCGCGGCCGGCTCGCCCGCCGCATGCCGCGCCTCGGCCGCGAGCAGCGCGAGCTTGCGCGCCGTGCCCCAGCGATAACCCGTCGCCGTGCCGTCCTTGTGGATCACGCGATGGCAGGGGATCGCCAGCGCCACGGGATTCGAGGCACAGGCGCTGGCGACGGCACGCACCGCGCGCGGCGAACCGACCGCCTCGGCGATCTGCGCGTAGCTGCGCGTCTCGCCGTAGGGGATCTTCTGCAGGGCTTCCCAGACACGCTGCTGGAACGCCGTCGCGCTGATGTCGAGCGGCAAGGCGATGCGTTCGCTCGAACCGCGCAGATAGGCATCGATCTCGGCGAGGAAGGGCGCGAGCCTCTCGGGCGCGGCCACGCATTCGGCATTCGCGAAGGTATCGCCCAGGTCGGCGACGAGCGACGCTACAGCATCGCCAAACGCAATCTTGCAGATGCCGCGCTCGGTCGCGGCGACCAGCACCTGGCCCAGCGGCGTCGACGCGGTCGCGTACTCGATGCGCAGCCCCGCGCCCTTGCGCCGGAACGCCGAGGGCGCCATCCCGAGCTCGCGCGGCACGGCCTCGTAGACGCGCGACGAGGACTGATAACCGGCATCGACGGCCGCTCGCGTGACGGGCGCGCCGCCTTCCAGCGCATCGCGCAAGGCAGCACCGCGGCGCGCGGCCTGGTACTGGCGCGGCGACACGCCGACCACGCGCTTGAACAGACGCTGCAGGTGGAAAGGGCTGACATGCACGGCCGCGCTCAGCTCGGCCAGCGTGGCGCGATCGCTCGCGTCGAGCACCGCGCAGGCGCGCCGCACGATCTCGACCTCGCGCGGCTCGCGCTCGGGCTGGCAGCGCTTGCAGGCACGAAAGCCGGCGGCACGCGCGGCGGCCGGATCGTCGAAGAAACTGACGTTCTCGCGGCGCGGCATGCGCGAGGCACAGGTCGGGCGGCAGAACACGCCGGTGGTCTTCACGGCATAGAAAAAAGCGCCGTCGGCATCGGCGTCGCGTGCGACGAGGGCTTCCCAGCGGGCTTCGTCGGTCGAGTACGGGGTGGGCATGATCGCCTCGCAATAACAGTGAGAACGGGTTCAACTCTACGCGGCGAGCCACCCGCTGCCTGCCGGAATCTTGCTCTGATATTCGGGTGAACTAAAGGGGGCGCCATCGCCCTGGGGATGCCGCATCCCCGCATCTGCAATTAAGCGAAAACTACACCCAAATCCGCCAGCCTTTGCCGCAGCGCGCGATCGAGCCAAAAGGGTGCGACAGAACGACTCTCTGACGATTTTTTGCAGTTGGATTATTGCGCCGCACCATCCCGCTGTGTATAGTTGGAACTGTCTCCTCCATGTCTCCTCCTGATATGGATTAAGCCCGCTCCCCTTGAGCGGGCTTTTTTTCGTCCTGAATTTCTTAGCGACGCCATCCAGGCGAGCCATCGCTTCGACGATTCTGCCCGCATCGGGCCACGCCCGCCGCCCCGCTTCCCCTGCCTGTCACGCCCTTCCCGGCGATCGTCTAGACTCGACGAGTCATTCGACAGGAGATTCCCCACGATGAAACCCCCGATACTCGGCATCGACCACGTGGTGCTGCGCGTCGCCGACATGAAGGCGATGGCGCGCTTCTACTGCGAGGTGATCGGCTGCCATATCGAGAAGGAACAGCCCGATCTCGGGCTGGTGCAGTTGCGCGCCGGCCATTCTCTGATCGACCTGCTGATCGAGAACGCGCCGATCGACCGCGCGGACAGCGGCGTGCCCGGCGCCGGCCGCAACATGGATCATCTGTGCCTGCGCGTCGAGCCCTTCGACGCCGAGGCGCTGCGCGCGCATCTCGCGGCGCATGGCGCCCGGCCGGGCGAGCCCGCCGAGCGCTATGGCGCGGACGGCTACGGGCAGTCGATCTATCTGTTCGACCCGGAAGGCAACATGGTGGAGCTGAAAGGACCGCCGCGCGCCGCGGCCGGCTGAACGAGGCGCTTAAAGCACCGACGCGGGCCGGAAGCAAAACGAGGCGCGAAGAACCGAGCCCCGAATCGTGCGTCAGCCCTCGCCGCGCGGCTTGAGCACGGTCCATTCGACCGCGATCGGATCGTGCGTCGCGCTCGAGATCCACACCGTGCCGTCCTGGATCGTGCATTGCAGGCGCATGGTGCGTTCGGCCAGCGCGCCGAGCGCCTCGGCCGTGCCCTCCAGCAGCGACAGCACGCGCACGTTGCGCAGCCGCTCGACCTTGCCGCGCACGCCCTGCCACCAGATGTCCGAGGTGCGGCCGCCGTAGGCGATCACGTCCACCTCGCCCGAGCGGCCGCTGGCCTTGGCGATGCGGCGCTCGTCGGGCTGGCCGATGTCGATCCAGGCCTCGATCGCGCCGGTCAGGTCCTTGAGCCAAAGGTCGGGCTCGTCGGTATCGGACAAGCCCTTGCAGAACTCGAGCCGTTCGTGCGCGAACAGCGCGAAGGCGACGATGCGCACCATCATCCGCTCGTCCGTTTCGGACGGGTGGCGGGCCACCGTCAGCGAGTGATCGCCGTAGTAATGCCGATCCATGTCGGCAATTTGCAGTTCGGCCTTGTAGATCGTCGATTTGAGCGCCATCGGGGGTCTTGCCGCGTGCGGCGAAAAGTTCGGTCGGGGCGTGGATGATACCGAATGCGCGAGGCCCTCGCCGTGGCCCCGTTTCAAAAACGGTGCGGCATCAGCCTGGACGGGACGCTATGAAGATCGTCTGGTCATACAAGAAAATCCAAAACGCCCGCCGCGCGCAATGCCTAGAATGAAAGCGAGGGTGCCGTCCCGCCCGCCAGCCGCACGGAGGCCATCGTGGTCGAGCAAGTGATCCTGGGCATTTTTCTGGTGCTGCCGCTCGTGATCGTCGCGGCCCTGTTCTCCGACGAGCTGTGGCAGGAACATCGCCGGCGCCATCCGCGCGAGATGCGGCCCGTGCATGCCAGCCATATCGACTGGCGCCATCCCTGGAAACATTGGCGACGCGGGCATTGATCCCGCGCCGACGGCCCGTTCGCTGAACCGCGACGGGCGCCGCTTCCTCCCCTCCTCTCTTGCCGCCGCCGGGCGCCAGGGCACGATGCCCTGGCGCCCGGCGCGTTTCGTTCAGCGCGCGAAGCGGATATCGAGCGCGCGCAGGTAGGTCTGCAAGCCCGCGTCCTGCAGCGGAATCACATAGGCCACGTCGTTCGACTCGTTGAAGTGCGCATGCCAGTAGCCCGGCGGCGTCACGAAGGCCATGCCCGGCGTCCAGTCGACGCGCACCGGATCGACGATGTTGCCGGCCTCGTCCAGTTCGGTGCCCACCAGCGTGTACACGCCCGGGCGGCAGGCGGGGATGAAGTCGAGCGCGATCGACTGGTGTCGATGCGGCTTCTGCACGCTGTTGGCCGCGATCACGCCGAACATCGCCCACATCGAATGCGTGACCGTGCGCGTCTGCGGGAAGTGGCGGTTGCCGAGCAGCACGCTCACGCGGTTGCGCAGCGCGGCGCCCGGTGCCGACGCCACCTTGTCCAGTTCCTCCCTGGCGCGCGCGGCCGGGTACAGCGTCGGCTCGAAACGCGGGCTCGCCACGCGCGTGCCGAGATAGTCGAGCAGCGGCGCGTCGTTCACGTAGTACAGGCGCGCGGTGGAATCGGCGCTCAGCGTTGCCGGCGCGCCGCCCGGCAGCGAGAAGAAATCGCCCTGCGCGAAGCGGAACGCGCTGTCGCGCTGCGCCACCGAGCCGGCGCCCTCGAGCACGTAGAACACCAGCGAGGTCGCGTTCGGATCGACGCTGAGCTGCTCGCCCGCGACGATGCGCACGAAGTTCGCCATCAGGTCCGGGCCCGTTGCGGGGTAGTCGCAGCCGAGTTCGGCCGACAGGTCCAGCGGCACGATGCGCGTCGGGCCGCTGTCGTAGAGCGAGGCGGGGAAGCTGCGATACGGCACGCGCGAAATCAGCTTCGCGCCGATCGGGTTCGCCGACGAGGTGTATTCGAAATACTCGGCGTCGCGCATCGCGCGTTCGTCGTCGAGTTGCAGCGTGGGGGCGGGGGTCTTGTCGAGCATGATGCGGCTCCTTGATGGCGGGGAAGCGTCCGGCGCGCAGGGTCACGGCCGTCGACGTTGGAGCGACTATAGAGGCGCGCCCGGCGCCGACGGAACCGCGCCGCCGGGAAATGAGCTTTGCGCAAAAGGGACAACCCGGCCCCTGGCTTTGCCCTACACTGCATGCGACCCCAACCAGGCGCGCGCCAGCCGACGCGGCCCGTCATCCGCCATGGACTATTTCTCCGCGATCCGCGCCTTCCTGCACGCCGCCGAATCGGGCAGCTTCAGCAAGGCCGCCGACCGCATCGCCGTGAAGACCTCGACCGTCTCGCGCTACGTGAGCGAGCTCGAGCGCGACCTCGGCATCGCGCTGTTCAACCGCTCGACGCGCGGGCTGGTGCTGACCGAAGGCGGCCGCGTGTTTCGCGAGCATGCGCAGGCCGTGCTGGCGGCGCTCGACGAGGCGCGCGAGGCGACGTCCTCGCTGAATGCCTCGCCGCGCGGGCTGCTGCGCGTGACCATGCCGCGCGCCTTCGGCCTGCGCCACGTGATCCCGCACCTGCCCGAATTCACCGCGCGCTATCCCGGCATCGATATCGACGCGGTGCTCAGCGACGAGACCGTCAACCTGATCGACAACGGCATCGATCTCGCGATCCGGATCGGCGTGCTGCCCGATTCGCAGCTGATCGCGCGGCGGCTGGCCATGCATCGGCGCATCGTCTGCGCGAGCCCGGGCTACCTGGAACGGCACGGCGCGCCGGATACGCCGGCGGCGCTCGCCGGGCACGAGGTGCTGCGCTTCCCGCTGATGCCGGACGATCGCTGGTGGTTCGCGGCACGCGCGCCGCGCGACGAGGAGCCGGTCGACGAGCCGATCCCGGTGCAATTGCGCGGCCGCCTGCGCGCCGACGATACCGACGCGCTGCGGCAGCTCGCGATCGCCGGCTGCGGCATCGCCCTGCTGCCGGTCTGGGCGCTCGGCCATGCCTTGCGCGACGGCCGGCTGGTGCATCTGCTGGCCGATTGGGACGTGCAGACGGCGCGAACCGCATCGGCGATCTGGGCGGTTTATCCGCCGAAGAAGACGGTGTCGTCGAAGGTGCGCGCGTTCATCGATTTTTATGCCGATCGATATGCGCGGCAGGTGGATTGGGAAAGCTGACGACGCGCGGATTCAATAAGCGCCTGGCTGGCGCTGCTCGTAGGCGCGCTCCTGGCGCACGCGTTCGTCGCGGATCCGCTGTTCGCGCTGATGCTCGTAGAGCAGGCGCTGGTTGCGCAGCTCGTCCTGGTAATGGCGCTGGGCGCGCAGGTAGTCGTCGTGATCGTTGACGCGCAGGTAGCTCGACGCGTCAGGGCGAGCGCCGTCGAGACGCGATTGGGCCGCGGCCGGCATCGCGGCGATCAACCCGGTGAAGGCGAAGGCGCAGCAGGCGAGCGAAAACCGTGAACGTGGCGACATGCTCGTTTCCCGGTGAAAAGGTGAAGGGTCACCGTAGCATTCCCAGTGCGGGCATATCGGGAGATGGCGAAGCGGATTTCGGGGATGCGAAGCGAGAAACTGTACGGGCTAGAGGATCACCTGCCCGAACCGTCCCTTGCCAGCGAACGCGTAGGGCACCTTGAAAGCGGCGCCACCGGCCATGCCTTCGGCTTGCTCGACGATGCGCGGCCACCAGCGCACAAGGGAGTACGCCTTGTCCCAGAATGTGTGGCTCGACCATCCTCGGTCGAGGAAGAACACGATCAAGCCGGCACGACGCAGGGCTTCGCGCTCCAGCCCGTTGTTAAGCTTGTCGTGGGTGACCACCGACCACCCGTCTTCCCTTGCCAGCGCGGCGATCCAGTCCGAATCGGGCGTATTCGGCGGAAACAGGTCCTTCAAATGCACGACGCGATGCCCTGAGTTTTCCGACAAGGCATGCAGCGCTCTGGCCAGAGCAGGCGGCAAGTTGTTGTCGACAAAGAAGTTCATGCGGCGATCAGGCTTTCTTCGAACGCGATGGCGGCATCCACCGATGCCACCGGAACCTCGTAGAGCCTCGCCACCATGTGCCGATCGCCCTCGGCGATGAAGGCATCGTGCAGGATCGATGTCCTCACGGCCCCATCGGTCACGACGGGTTTCCCGAACGCAATCGCCGGGTCGAGCACGACTGCCTTGCTGCGAGGCGTGGGATACCAGCGAGTCGCCACCTGGTCCGCGCCGAACTCGATGCCGCTGTACAGCGAGGGCTCGATGATTCGCCGAAAAGCGTATTGCTTGCGCACCAGGTCGAGCAACTCGGTTTCGCCGGTTTCCTCCATCGCCGAGGCGAATATCGTGCGGCCGTCGGTGCGAAACTGCCGGGAGGTGAAGGGATAGTCAGTGGCGAACAGTTCGCGGGCACGTTGGCTGGCGACGCGGATCGTCTGCAGACTGACGCCGTGTTGTCGAAACGCCCGCACGAACCGAACTTCCAGCAAGTCGTGAAAGCCGATCCCGTCCATCTGCTGATCGAATTCCGTGGCCCACAGCGGTGGAACCTCGACAGGCAGCTCCTTGCGCGGATCGCGATAGGAATAACCATCCAGCCAGCGGCGCAACTCACGGAGCGGAATTCGCGTGAGCAAGGCGGCTTCAGGGTAGGTGTAGAGACCGACGCCCGTCAGCTTCATGCGCACCTCCCTGGAAAGTTGACCGGTCGAACACTTCGCGTGCTCGAAAACCACTCGATTCTACAGAATCCCGCCGACAACTTTCGACAAGTCCGCTCGATAAGGCCACCATTTACCCGCCCAGCGCCACCGTGTCGCGGACGCGATATCCCGTGCCAGCTCAAAACCGATAACTCACCCCCGCCATGCCGAAATAATTGCTCCTGGCCTGCACGATCGGGCTGTCGCCGAAGCGCCTGAGCAGGCGAGTCACCCCGCCCGTCGCCAGCACCGACCAGTGCTGCGACACGCTCCAGTTCCAGGCGACCGTCGCCGATGCGCTGTCGATCCCGCCGCCGACCGAATAGGGCCGGAAGCGGCTCGCCGCGGCCTGGGCATCGGTGACGCCATAAAAGGTCTGCCCATAACGCCCCGTGCCCGCATGCACGCTGCTGGTCACCATGATCGTGTGGTGCGCCGTCTTCAGCAGCGGCACCGCGAGGTCCAGATGCCCCGACACGCCGTGCGAGGTATGCGTCACCGGCGTATCGAGCGCGATGCTCAGCTCCGCGTCGCCGAACAGCGTCACCCCCGCGCGCACGCCCACCAGCACCGAGCCGGGGATCCGGCCCATTCCCTTCAGGTAATCCGCGCCCGGCAGGTCGACGCGGTTCTCGTCGTCGCGGCCCGGATCGTAGTTGACGGCCGCCGAGACGAACACGCCATGCGGCAGGTCGAGCCGATAACCGGCGCCATTGCTGCTGTCGATGAAAAAACCATTGCCGAACTTCGCCGCGAACGACGGCGCCGGCACGGCCCGGTACTGCTTGCTGCCCGGATAACGCGGCGCGACGGCGGCGCCGAGCGAGACCGTGTAGTCGTTGTCCGCATGGGCGGCGGTGGCGAGGGCCAGGCCGGCGAGCGGCACATAGCGACGAAGGCGGCTGAGCTGGCCGAGGCGGCGAAGTGGGAGGCGCACGATGGTTCGATCGAGGTGAGGGAGAGCGCAGTCTAGGAGCCGCCGTGCGCCGAGACTGTCCCGAATCTGCGGGGAATCTGTGATCAATTGTGTTCAAGTGTCCGCGATTGTGCTTTCGCGGCTTTTGCCGCGACTGACGCGGATAGAATCGGCCTGCCGCGCTCCTGCCGCCTTCTTGCCGCCTTCTTGCCGCCGCCATGCCGGGCAGGCCGCGGGCATTCCGGGATGACCATGACAGACGAACCACTCAAACATCGCGTGCTGCTGATCGAGGACGACGACCGCCTCGCCCAGTTGGTGAGCGAATATCTCGACGGCTATGAATTCGTGGTGACGGTGGTTCGCCGCGGCGACCTGGCCGTCGCCGCGGTGCGCGAGCACCAGCCGGCGCTGGTGATACTCGACCTGATGCTGCCCAACCTGGACGGCATGGAAGTCTGCCGCCGCATTCGCGCCTTCGCCGACATGCCGGTGCTGATCCTGACCGCGCGCACCGACGTCTACGACCAGGTCGCCGGCCTCGAGATGGGCGCCGACGACTACGTGACCAAGCCGATCGAGCCGCGCGTGCTGGTGGCGCGCGCCCGCGCGCTGCTGCGCCGGGCCCAGCCCGCCGGCGCGGCGCCGGCCGCGCCCGAGCTGCTGGTGTTCGGAGAACTGAGGATCTCGCCGCCCAATCGCAGCGTCACCTGGCGCGGCGAGCCGGTCGAGCTGAAGACTGCCGAGTTCAACCTGCTGCTGGTGCTGGCCCGCGCGGCCGGCACCGTGCTGAGTCGCGACGACATCCTCAGGCAGTTGCGCGGCATCGAGTTCGACGGCCTCGACCGCTCGGTCGATTCCGGCATCTCGAAGCTGCGCCGCCGCTTCGAGGATGCCGCTTCCGCCGAGCCGCACCGGATCAAGACGATCTGGGGCCGCGGTTACCTGTTCAGCCCTTCCGCCTGGGACGAGTGAATGCTGCGCCCGCTGATCAAGCTCTACCTCATCGTGATCGTCTGCGTCGCGCTGTCGATCATGTTCATCCAGCTCTCGTTCGACCGCATCTTCTTCTACCAGCGCGTGGCCGATGCCGAGCGCGAATCGCTGAGCACCTACGCCTTCGTGCTCAACGACTACCTGGAACGCCATCCCGGCGCCCAGCGCCAGCTCGCGCTGCGCGAGCTGGCGCGGCACGGCAAGGACGGCTTCGGCTTCCTGACGATGCAGGAGGCGCGCTCGCGGCTGCGCGGCACGCCGCTGCGCGATCTCGAGGCCGGCCGGATCGCGATCGGCTACGACAGCAAGGATTACTACATGCCGCTGGCCGACGGCAGCGTGCTCCATTCGCATCCCGCCGAAACCTTCGATCTCGACATCCGCATCTACGCCTACCTGCTGCTCGCCTTCGCCACGCTGCTGGCGGTGATGTCCTGGATCCACTTCCACTGGCGCGACCTGCGCCGGCTTCAGGCCGCCGCGCGCGCGTTCGGCGCGGGGCGGCTGTCCACGCGCGTGCTGCTGCCGCGCAAGTCGAACATCTACGAGCTGTCGCGGCAGTTCAACGACATGGCCGAGCGCATCGAGGCCTCGATCAAGCAGCAGCGCGAGATGATGCAGGCCATCTCGCACGAGCTGAAGACGCCGCTGGCGCGGCTCGAATTCGGGCTCGAGCTGCTGGCCGCGCCGGATGAGACGCAGCGCATGCGCGAGCGCCGCGAGGCGCTGCGGCACGACGTGCGCGAGCTCGACGAGCTCGTCACCGAGCTGCTGACGATCGGCCGGCTCGAGCAGGGCGCGAGCCAGCTCGCCGCGATGGAGGTGGCGGTCGACGCGCTGATCGGCAGCGTCGCCGGCAGCGTGGCCTTCGACGTGGCCGATCGCGGGATCGAGCTCGACGTGTCGACGCGCGGCGCGCCGGCCAGCCACATCTGCGATCCGAAGTTGATCGCGCGGGCGCTGCTGAACCTGATCCGCAACGGCGCGCGTTATGCCGACAGGATGGTCCTGCTGGCGGCGACCGGCGACGCCGCCGGCGCGCTGGTGCTGAGCGTCGACGACGACGGGCCCGGCATTCCGGTGGTCGACCGTGCACGCGTGTTCGAGCCGTTCCAGCGCCTCGACGCGAGCCGCGACCGGCGCACCGGCGGCTTCGGGCTGGGGCTGGCGATCGTGCAGCGCATCGCGCTGGCGCATGGCGGGGAGGTGCGGCTCGAGGATTCGCCGCTGGGCGGGGCGCGCTTCGTGATCACGCTGCCGGGGCAACTCCCGTCGGGAGGGCGATAAGGCGTGCCGTCGAGCTTCGCCGGCACGCTGCCGGATGCCGCCACATTCCACTCGACCCGCAATTGCCGTCGGGCATAATTCGCTTTCCCTCCAACATGCCCGGAAAAGCGCCATGCCGACGCGAGAGCTGCTGTACACGGAAATCGAATCTCATATCCGCGAGCACGGCAAGGCGAGCTTCGAGATCGGATCGATTCCGATCACGCTCGACCTCTCCCATCGGCACGAACGCTACTACGCCGCATCGCTGCTGCTGGATATCCGCTATCCGCAAGGCGACGTCGACCGGGCCCTGTTCCGCCGCTTCGTCCGGGCAGGCGACCAGGTGCTCGATGCCGGCGCGAACATCGGCGTCACGGCACTCGAGATGCTCGAGGCGGGCGCGCGCCGCGTGATCGCGGCCGAGCCGATCCCGGAACTGTATGCGCGGCTCGCGAGCCTGGCGACGGATCGCGTGGTGCCGATCCAGCAGGCGATCTCGGCCGCGCCCGGCCAGGCGACGATCACCATGTCGTTGACCCATAACCAGGGCTCGAGCCTGAAGGACGAGGTGCTTGCCCTGTTCCCCTCGATCTTCGGCGACACGCACCAGACGCTTTCCGTGGCGACCACCACGATCGACGCGCTGCGTGCCGAGCACGGCAGCTTCGATGTCTGGAAGCTCGACATCGAGGGCGCGGAAGTGGATGCGCTGATCGGCGCCCGGGAAACGCTGGCCCATCGCCCGCCTCATACCATCATCGCCGAGCTGTATGGCGACCTGCGCCATGGCTTCCGCGAGCACCTGCAACAGACGCATCCTCACGGCCATCGCGTGTTCCTGCGCAAGACCGACTACCAGCTCGACTTCGCCGATGTCGATGCCGAACCCGGCGAGCTGCACCACCACACGAGCCCGATGTTCGTGTTCTCGCAGAAGCCGGTCGTTTGAGCCGGCGCTGGAAGGAGCCGGCTCAGGACGCGCGCGGAGTCGGCGCGCGAAATCACGGGGCGACGTCACCGAGCAGCTTCCGGCGCAACGCCGGTGCTCGGGTTCGCGGGTCCAGCCAGATCGAGAAGAAGGCTTTCGCGAACACCGGGTCGTCCACCGCCACACCAGGCTGGCCGTTGCGATAGAAACGCGCGCCCTGGCCGGGCAGATAGACACCACAGAGACTATCGCCGGGCACGACATCATCGAATGCACGCACCATGTCCGCCTGCCAGGCCGCTCGGACTTCGTCCGTCAGCGCGCCGCCGGCCAGCCGGTCGATCTCGTGCATGCCGGCGCCGACCAACTGCTTGCGCGAGAAATGGCGGCGGTAGCTCAGCTCCAGCGCGAACGGCGCATCGAAATCGACCGGCGCCCGATTCGCATACAGGCGCGCGTCATAGAGGCAGATGCCGAGCACGCAGAAATCCCCCGCACCGACCAGCCGCGCCTGCGCCAGTTCATCGACGCAGCCGGCCTGCGCGCCTCGCGCCAGCAACAGCACGAGCGAGGCGAGGCACCAGCCGCGCGATGCCCACGCGACGCTAGGCATCGCGTGCAACCAGGAAGTGGACCACGTCCGTGCGCCCTTCGAGGAAGGCGGCTTCGCAATAGCCCAGGTAGAGGCGCCAGGTGCGGATGAACAGCTCGTCGAAACCCTGCTCGCGTATGGCGTCCAGACGCGCCTCGAAGGCATCCCGCCAGGCCCGCAGCGTGCGCGCGTAATCCTGGCCGAAGGCGAACACCGGCGTCGCGACCAGCGCGGCATCGCGGGCGGCCGCCACGAAACGCCCGGGGCTGGGCAGCATGCCGCCCGGAAAGATCGTCTCGCGGATGAAGTCGCTGGAGGCGCGATAGGCCTCGAAACGCGCGTCGTCGATCGTGATCGACTGCACCAGCGCACGCGCGCCCGGCTTCAGGCAGCGCTGCAGCGTGGCGAAATAGCCGGGCCAGAAGGCCTGCCCGACCGCCTCGAACATCTCGATCGAGACGATCGCATCGTACTGGCCGGCCGCGTCGCGGTAGTCGCACAAATGCACGTGCGCATGATCGGCGAGCCCCTTGCGGGCCATCCGCTGCACCGCGAACGTGTACTGCTCCTGCGAGATCGTCAGCGCGTCGACGCGGATGCCGAGCCGCGCCGCATGTTCCGCGAAACCGCCCCAGCCGCAGCCGATCTCCAGCACGCGCATCCCGGCGCGCAGGCCGAGCGTATCGACGATGCGCTGGTACTTGGCGGCCTGGGCCGCCTCCAGCGAGCGGGCCGGATCGCCGTCGAAGCAGGCGCTGGAATAGGTCCAGCTCGGATCGAGCCACTGCGCATAGAAGGCGTTGCCGATGTCGTAGTGCGCGTGGATATTGCGGCGGCTGCCGGCGCGCGAGTTCGCGCGCAGCCGATGACGCAGCGCGTACCAGAGGCGCGCCAGCCGCCCGCCGTCGATGGTCGGCGCGACGGCATCCTGGTTGCGCAGCGCGAGCCTGACCAGGGCCACCAGGTCGGGCACCTCGACCCATCCCGCGCGATAGGCGTCGGCCAGGCCGATGTCGCCGCTGCGCAGGATCCGGCGGCAGGCGCGCCAGTCGTGGATCTGCAGGGTCGCGGCGGGCGCCTGGTGCGGATCGCCGAACACCAGTTGCGCGCCTTCCGGCGTGACCAGGGTGAGATGGCCATGCCGCATCCGGCGCAGCAGCGCGAGGAACCATTTCGCGCTGAGCGGCTGCGCGGTTTCGGAATGGGAACGGACATGCAGCAGGTTCATGGACGAGCCTCGTGACGGGAATTCGCCGGCGCCGCGCGGCGGCGGCAGCCGGAAACGGAAGAATCGAATACGGCAGGATCGGATGTGGCCGGCTCGGGCGGCTGCGGCGGCCGGCTGCCGTGGAAGGGCACGCGCTTGCGCGCCAGTTGCAGCGCCTGCCAATGGATGCGCCAGAGCGTGCCGATCACGTCGAATGGCCGGCGCGCGAAGCGCCACCACGCGCTCGGCTCGCGCCGTTCGCGCATCGCGATCGCGGTGCGCAACAGCAAACCCGCCTCGTCGTGATGATCGATCGCGACGTTCCAGCGGTCCCGGTCGCGCAGCACGCGAAAGCGGTAGCCGCCGCTCACCGTGCAGAACGGCGAGACATGAAAGGTCTTGCGGCAGTCGAGCACCGTCTCGCCGTCGATCGGCGCGTGTGCCGGCGCGCTGAGCAGGTAGCCATGCCGCGCGCCGAAGGTGTTGCGCACGTCCGCGTACAGCGCGCGCAGGCGTCCCTCGCGATCGTGGCAGTACCAGAAGCTCACCGGGTTGAAGGCATGACCGAACAGGCGCGGCATCGTCTGGAGCCAGATCTCGCCGTCGGCCGGGATGCCGGCTTCGGCCAGGCGAGCGCGCATCCACGGTTCGAGCGGACTGCCGTCGCAGGGACCGTAGTCGCGCGTGGCGAGGCCGAGCGGGCGCCAGCGATCGATGCCGAACCAGAACGACGAAGGGCGCGCGAAACGGTCGAGCCGGCAGGCCACCTGCAGCAAGCGATAGCGAAACGCGTGATGCGCGGGCCGCAGGCGCTCGTGCATCACCTGCCCGACCAGCAGCCGCAGGCTGTCGTCGGCCGGCTTCATGGCCGCGCCCAGCTCGGCGCGACGCCGAAATCGCGCGCCACGCGCAGCGCCGACCTGAGCCCGTCCTCGTGGAAGCCGTAGCCGGTCCAGGCGCCCGCGAACCAGGTGCCGCGCTGCCCCTGCAGCTCGGGCAGGCGCTGCTGGGCATCGACGGCGGCCAGGTCGAGCAGCGGATGTTCGTAGTGATAGCGGCCGAGCAGCGTATGCGGCGCCGGCTCCGCCAGCGGATTGAGCGTCACCACCACCGGCGTGTGGAACGGCAGCGGCTGCAACTGGTTGAGCAGGTAGCTGACGCAGACCGGCTGCGCGTCCTCGCCCTGGCGGCGGCTCAGGTAGTTCCAGGCCGACCAGACGCGGCGCCGGCGCGGCAGCAGCGCGGGATCGGTGTGCAGCAGCGCGAGGTTGCGCTGGTAGCGGATCGCGCCCAGCACCGCGCGCTCCTCGTCGCTGGCGTCGGCCAGCAGGCGCAGGCTGGTCGGCGCGTGGCAGGCCAGCACGATGGCGTCGAAATGCTCGGCGCCCGCGTCGTCGGTCCAGACGATGGCGCCGCCGCGATGACGCCGCACCACGCGCACGCGCGCGTTCAGGCGCACGTCGGGCAGCGTCGCCGCAATGCGCTCGACGTACTGGCGGGAGCCGCCCGACACGGTTTTCCACGGCGGCCGGTGGTTGACCTGGAGCAGGGCGTGGTTCAGGCAGAAGCGCAGGAAGGTGGCCGCGGGAAAACGCAGGACGTCGCTGGCCGCGCTCGACCAGATCGCGGCCGCCATCGGCAGCAGGTAGTGCTGCCGGAACGGTGCGCCGTAGCCGCCGTCGGCCAGCAACTCCCCGACCGAGAAGCGCTGCCGCTGGGCGGACTCGAGATGACGCTCGGCCGATGCGTTGAAGCGCAGGATGTCGCGCAGCATGCCGAGGAAGCTCGGCGAGAACAGGTTGCGCCGCTGCGCGAACACGGTGTTGAGGTTGGTGCCCGCCCATTCGAGCCGGCCTTCGTCCACCGACACCGAAAAGGACATGTCGCTGCCGTGGGTGCGCACGCCGAGCTCGTCGAACAGGGCGACGAGATTCGGATAGGTGCGATCGTTGAACACCAGGAAGCCGGTGTCGACCGGATGACGCTCGCCGTCGAGTTCGACGTCCACGGTATGGGCGTGGCCGCCCAGGTAGTCGGCGGCCTCGAACAGCGTCACCCGATGCTGGCGCGCCAGCAGGTAGGCACTGGCCAGGCCGGCGATCCCGGCGCCGATCACGGCGATACGGCGGCCTGGCGGCATGGCGGGAACGGGATGGGACATGGACGTCGGGCTCCGTTTGGGATGAGCTGCGTTCGGCGGTTTCCTGTTGATACGGATCAGGCGCCGCGGCGGATGCAGATCGGCGCCATCTCGCGTCCTATTCGTTTGCCGGCGGCGAGGCGAAGCCGGGCCGGCCGAGCTGGGCGGGCAGTTGCGGCACGCGGCGGAAGCGGCTGGTGTCGTAGCCCATCGCGTCGAAGCGCGCGAGCAGCGAGCGGTAGGTGGCCTCGTCCATCTCCGGCTCGCGCGAGAAGATCCAGCCGAGCGACTTGCCGGGATAGCCGATCAGCGTGTAGCGGTAGTCGGGGTCGACGTAGAGCGTCAGTTGGGAGACGTGGATCGGCCAGAACAGTCGCACGCGCCACGCACCGCCGCCGCTGCCGGGCACCACCGTGTCGAGGAACTGGTAGCGGCTTTCCGGCTGGTCGAAACCGCCGCGCCGGCCGACGAAGGCGTCGTCGATCCGGCCGTCCTGACGCAGCGTCCACTCGGCGCGGCTGGCGACGACATCGCGCTCGGCGAAGTAGGGAATGTTGGCGATCACGTACCAGCGTCCCATGTAGCGCGGCAGGTCGACCGGCACGGTGACCAGCGGCAGCGCCGCGCGCGGGTTCGGGTTCGGCGGGCCACCCGAGCATCCGCTCAGGCCGAGCGCCGCCGCCAGCGCAAGGCAACGCAGAATGGCGCGATACATCGAGCGGGCCGGCTTCATCGGCGCGCCGCCCGCTTGTCGAACAGGTAATGCGCGACGCCCCATTCCTGCCCGGCGCGATAGCCGAACAGCTCGGCCACCGCCATGTAGAACATCCGCCAGCGCTGGAACCAGACGGGCGCCTGCGCGCCGTAAGCCTCCACCAGCACCGGCATGACGCGCTCGTGCGCGGCATCGAGCGAGCCCAGCCAATGCTCGGCGGTGCGCGCGTAATGCGTGCCGTCCAGCCACCATTGGCGCGTCACGCGCAGATCGTCCTGGAAGCGCAGCAGCAGGTTGGCCGAGGGCATGGTGCCGCCCGTGAAGAAATAACGGGACATCCAGTCGCTGCCGTCGCGAACGGTGAAGTGATACGCGAGCGAGCGATGCGCGAACAGATGCACGAACAGCCGGCCGTCGTCGTGCAGCCAGCCTGCGATCTTCGCGAGCAGCAGGCCGTAGTGCTTCATGTGCTCGAACATCTCGATCGACAGCACGCGGTCGAAGCGCTCGGTGCCGGCGTCGAATTCGTGGTCGACCACGTTGCCGGTCACGATCCGCAGATTCGTCAGTCCCAACTCGGCCGCGCGCTGCTCGATGAAGGCGCGCTGCCCATGCGAGTTGGACAGGCCGACGATCTCGGCGCGCGGATAGCGGCGGGCCAGCCACAGCGAGAGCGAACCCCAGCCGCAGCCGAGATCGAGGATGCGCTGGCCGTCGGCCAGGCCGGCGCGCTCGGCATAGAGCCCGAGCATCGCCTGCTCGGCTTCGGCGAGCGTCTCGCTGCCCGTCGGGTAATGGCAGCACGAATACTTCAGGCAGGGCCCCAGATGCGCCGCGAAGAAAGCGCCCGGCAGCTCGTAGTGCTGCGCGTTGGCCGCCTGCGTCTCGATCGCGATCGGGCTGGCGCGCAGCTCGGCCAGCAGGGCCTCGAAGGCTTCCGCCTGGCGGGCGCTGTCGCCGGCGTGCTCGTCGCGCAGGCGCTGGCGCAGCAGCGCGCGCATGCCGAGCCGGATCGCCGCGTCGGGCAGCCAGCCGCGCTCGGCGCAGCGTAGGGCGAAACCGTCCGGCGCTTCGGCGCGCGGAACGGCGGACGAGTCGGTGGTGACGGCGCTCATGGTCGAGGCTCTCCTGGATCGGTGGAAGATGCGGTGGATGGCCGGCGCGGCGGCCAGGGGATCAGCGCGCTGGTGCGGCGCCGGTATTCGCGATAACCGGCGCGGCTGTGCACCAGGTGCTCCTCCAGCAGCGGGATGCCGGATACCTTGAGCAGCAGCCAGGCCATCAGCAGCGGCGGCGCCAGCGTGGCCCAGCCCCAGGGCCGTCCCAGCGCCCAGGCGGCATAGGCGCACCAGTGCAGGCATTCGAAGAAATAGTTGGGATGGCGCGAGTAGCGCCACCAGCCCACGCCGCAGACCTGGCCGCGTCGTTCGGGCCGGGCCACGAAGCGTCGCAGCTGGCGGTCGGCGGCGGCTTCGCCCGCCACCGAGGCGATCCAGATCGCCAGCGCGAGCGCCATCGCGAACCGCGAAGGCGGATCGGCTTGATAAGCCGGCACGAAGAAGGCGATCGCCAGCAGGATCGACACCACCGCCTGGAGCAGGAAGAAGGCCAGCATCCGCCATGCCGCCGATGCGCCCCAGCGCTCGCGCAGCGCGCGATAGCGGTAGTCCTCGGGCTGGCCGTGGTTGCGGCGCCAGAGATGCCAGCCGAGCCGCCAGCCCCACGCGCCGCCGCAAACGGCGACGAACAGGCGGTTGAACGCATCGCCCGGCGCCACGACGGCGACGAGCACGGCGACGCCGCCCAGCGACAGTGCCCAGACCGGGTCGATCATCCCCGCATTGCGGGTGCGTAGCTGGACCGCCCAGGCCGCCGTGAAGACGGCGATCAGGGCAAGCAGGACAAGGACGAAAGCGGCGATAAACGACATGCAGGCTCCGGGGCAGGCTTCATGGCGGCTTGAAGCGGATACGGAGCAGCGGGCGCAACGGATGCAGGGAATGCGACGAATCGGCGGATAGCCGCGTCAGGCCGTGATGCGGCGGAGGGCGGGAACGCTGGAAGGAGCAAGGCGGGCCGGCGGCTCGGGCTGCCGGCGCCGCCCCGCGCGGCGTCAGGCGGTGTGAACCTGGCCGGTGGCGATCACCGGGCCGGTCGGCTGGCCGGTGGGCGAGCCGCCCGTCGGCTCCACCGAGACGGCGAGCACCGCCTGGGTCTTGAGCTGCGCCACGATCTGCGGCGGCAGCGACATGGTGGCCGGCGCATCGGACGGGAACACACCGAGCGCGACCGGCTTCGCGCCTGGAGCGATCAACCAGAGCTCGGTCGAGCGATCGGCGGCGATGCTCGGCTTGACCGCCGGCGTGACGATCATCTGCGCGCGCTGCAGGTCGACGGTGGCGGTCCAATGCGCCGTGCCGTCCTCGCGGGCGATGGTCGCGACCAGGTAGGACGGCGCCGAGGCGACCGGCGTGGCCGGCTTTTCCAGCGTGCCCAGGTCCACCGCGAGCAGCGCGACCACGGCAACGCTGGCGCCGATCCCGACCCAGCGCCACAGCACCAGGTTGTTCCACCAGCCCACGCGAGCCGGCGCGGCACGCGGCGCCGACGGCGCATCCAGCCAGCCGAGGTCGCGCTGGATGCGCTGCCAGACGCGCGCGGGCGGTGCCACGGCCGGCACCGCCTCGGCCAGCGGCGCGAGCCGCCGCTCCCAGCGCAGCAGCGTGTCGCGCAGGCGCGGATCGCGCTCGACGCTGGCTTCCAGCGCCCGGCGCTCGTCGGCGTCGAGCACGCCGAGCACGTATTCCGCGCAGCGCAGGTCGGGGTCGAGTTCGGGAGGCGTGGTCATCGCTCGAGGCAGCTCTTGAGCTGGATCAGGCTGCGCCGGATCCAGCTTTTCATGGTTCCGAGCGGCACCTGCCGCCGCTCGGCCAGCTCGTTGTAGGACGCGCCGGTGTAGAAGGCCTCGCGCACCACGCCGCGCTGCATGGCTTCGAGCTGTTGCAGGCAGCGTTCCAGGCGCAGGCGCTCCTGGCTCGCCTCGGCATCGGCGGCCGGCGTGGGCGCCTCGTCGGCCAGTTCGGCCCAGGATTCGTCGTCGCCGAGCGGCACCTCGCGATGTTGCCGGATCCGGTCGATGGCGCGGTTGCGGGCGAGCGTCACGAGCCAGGTCAGCGCGCCGCCGCGCGTGGCGTCGAAGCTGTCGGCCCGTCGCCAGGCGGTCATGAACGCATCCTGGAGGATGTCCTCGGCCTCGCCCTTGTCGCGGACCATGCGGAGAATCACGCCGAACACGCGCGGCGCCGCCGCGCGGTACAGCGCGGAGAAGGAGGCCTGGTCGCCTTGCGCGACCTGTTCGAGCAGGCTGTCGAGTTCGGGAGAGGACGAGGTACGCCCGGTCGCCGCTTGGGCGCGGTCGACCGGATCGGGGCGCGCTGCATCACCGGACGGTTCGTTCATTCGCGAAGAAGGGCGAGCGCCACCCCGGCGGGATGGTCTGTCGCAATATACCATCGCGAATCGCCATGTCAGCGATTGGCTCAGCGTCAGGTGATGCGAGGGTTCCATCGTCGGGGGCGGGCGTTGTCCTGGATCTTCCTCGATACGGATCAGGCGCCGCGGTGGATGCAGGCGATTGGAAATCGGGCCGGGCGGATGATGCTGCTGCCTCGGCCGTCATTGCCACTGCGCCACGCCGCCATGGCGCGAGCAGGTGCCGGAACGATGCCGGCTGAAGCTGTAGCTGCCGTCGCGACAACGCGCGGTGGCGCCGGCCGGGACTTCGCCGTTGCGTGAGTGCGCAGGGGAATGAACCTGCTCGCCGTCGCGGTTCGTGTAGTGGCCGTGCTCCTGAAGCTGGGATTCGTCAGGGGTTAGCTGGGGCTGGTAGGCGAAGGCGGGCGCGACAAGCACGCCCAGCAGCGCGGCAAGCAGGAATCGTTTCATTGGGGTCCCCCGCGGCGGCTTTGGCCGGTGGTTTATGGGTGCATCTTGGGCAGGCTGGGCGCCGGCTTACTTCCCGATGCAGAACCGACTAAAAATAACCCCCAGAAGATCATCCGAAGTGAATTCTCCAGTGATCGAATTCAACTGCTCCTGCGCCAGCCTCAACTCCTCGGCAAACAGATCGAGCGCCTGCGCATTCTGATCCGCATGATCCGCCGCCTGCGCCAGATGCTCCCGCGCCGCGCGCAGCGCCACCAGGTGGCGCTCGCGCGCGAGATACACGCTTTCGGCGCCCGCCTGCCAGCCGGCGATGCGCAGCAGCTCGGCGCGCAGCAGGTCGATCCCGTCGCCCTGCTTGGCCGACAGGCGCAGCTCGGTGAGATCGACCTCGCCCGCCGCGCCGCTGCCCGGGTGCGTCACCGAAGCCGTCTCGCCGCTCAGGTCCGTCTTGTTGAACACACGCACCACTGGCACACCGACCGGGAAACGCTCGGCGATCGCGCGGTCCTCGGCGCCGAGGCCCGTCTGTGCGTCGAGCAGGTGCAGCACCACGTCGGCGCGCTCGATCTCGCCCCAGGTACGCGCGATGCCGATCTTCTCGACCTCGTCCTCGGTCTCGCGCAGGCCGGCGGTATCGATGATGTGCAGCGGAATGCCCTCGACCTGGATGGTCTGCGCGACCTTGTCGCGCGTGGTGCCGGCGATCGGCGTGACGATCGCCAGCTCGGCGCCGGCCAGCGCATTGAGCAGCGAGGACTTGCCAACGTTAGGCTGCCCGGCCAGCACCACCGACATGCCCTCGCGCAGCAAGGCGCCCTGCCGCGCGTCGCCGAGCACCTGCGCGAGCCGCTCGCGGATCCGGGCGAGCTTGCCGCGCGCGTCGGCCGCCTCCAGGAAGTCGATCTCCTCCTCGGGAAAGTCGAGCGTCGCCTCCACCAGCATACGCAGGCCGATCACGTCCTCGACCAGTGCATGGATGTCGCGCGAGAACACCCCGTCGAGCGAGCGGCCGGCCGAACGCACCGCCGCCTCGGTGCTGGCCTCGATCAGGTCGGCCACGGCCTCGGCCTGCGCCAGGTCGAGCTTGTCGTTGAGGAAGGCGCGGCGCGTGAACTCGCCGGGCTCGGCGAGCCGCAAGGCGTGCTCGTGCCCGGCGTCGAGGCAGCGTTGCAGCACCAGCTGCAGCACGATCGGGCCGCCGTGGCCCTGCAGTTCGAGCACGTGCTCGCCCGTGTAGGAATTCGGCGCGGTGAAGTACAGCGCGATGCCGCGATCGAGCGCCGCGCCGGCTGCGTCGAGAAAGGGCACGTAGCTCGCGTGGCGCGGCGCCAGCACCTGGCCGCACACGGCGCGCATCAGCGCTTCGGCCGCCGCGGCGCCGGCGCGACCGAACGACACGCGCACCACGCCGATCCCGCCGCGGCCGGAAGCAGTGGCAATGGCGACGATCGGATCGGAATCGGTAGCTGGCATCGGGATATCGGGATCAGGAAAGGAGGTTCGAACCAGCGTCATGAGGTCGCCGCCGGAACGCCGCATTGTAGCGTGGCCGCCCAGGCGCCACGGGCTCGCGGCCGGGACATGAAGCCATTGGATGTGAGTGGCAGGCAGGCATCATCTTTTAGCTCGATTGCGCTAATACCGAGATTCGCCGTCTCATGCATCGAAGCCACGAAATCCGCTCTTACCGCCTATTTACGAGATAATACCGGGCATCGACTGGCCTTTCGGCCAGTACCTCTCAGCGCTCAATGAGATAAATCTTTCGTAGCCGGTTGTTATCGGACGCGAACCCCGATTGCACAATCGGCGCATGCCTAGCCTCGACGAAAAACTGGCGTTTTCGGAACGCCTCAAATTCGCGCTACAGCGCAGTCCGGAGAAGCCCTCGGGAGCCACGGAACTGGCGCTGCATTTCAATCTGCGCTATCGCGGCGCGCAGCCGGTATCGGCACAAACCACCCACAAATGGCTGACGGGCCGCACCATTCCCACCGTCGACAAACTCGTCACGCTCACCGAATGGCTGCGGGTCGACCTGCACTGGCTCCACTACGGCCCGCCGCCGAGCAACTCGGCGGGCACGCCCAATCCCCTGCCGCGCGACGAACGTTACCCGCCTACCGCCGAGACGATCGAACTGGCCAGCAAGATCGAAGCGCTCTCATCCCATCACCGTTACCTGGTCCAGGAACTGATCGAGCAGTTCTACGGCGGCGCGACGGGGCGCTGAGCTTCGCATCGACGCGGCGCAATGTCGCGATCAACAGGATTCACCCACTTCGCCCGGGCCGCGCAGGCTTGGCCGTTAGTTGCATTTGAGACAAAGCCCATCAGACGGCTATCCATGATCCGGCACATTCTCCTAAACACGCTAAATCGTCGCGGGCCAGCCTCATAGCGTCGCAGCACTTCACATGCCGATCATCCCCAACCAGCAAGGCATTTTAGAGATAACGCTGCGCACATTACGCATCCGAAAACAGTTAAATCGACGCTCATTCGAGATAAATATGGCGCGACCGGTTGTCGCTATAGCCAAGGCTCGCTTGCACAATCTGGCGCATGCCGACCCGAGATGAGAAAACGGCGTTTTCGGAACGCCTGAAATTCGCCTTGATGCGCAGCCCGGAAAAAGTCTCGGGCGCGACCGAACTCGCCCTGCACTTCAACCTGCGGCACCACGGCGAGCACCCGGTCTCGCCGCAGACGGCGCACAAATGGCTGACCGGCCGCACCATCCCGACCACCGACAAGCTCGAGACGCTGGCCGGCTGGCTGCGCGTCGACGCGCACTGGCTGCATTACGGGCCGCCGCCCTCGGTGGCCGCGCGCAACACGCCGAAACCGCTGCCGCGCGACGAGACATACCCGCCCACGCCGGAGACGATCGAGCTGGCCACCAAGATCGAGGCGCTTTCGCCGCATCACCGCTACCTGGTGCAGGAGCTGATCGAACAGTTCTACGGCGACGCCTCCGAGCACTGATCCGCGCAACTTTCCGTTTCCGTCACACATAAAAAAAACCGCCCGGCTAGACCGGGCGGTTTTTCTTCATGCATCCAGCTCAGGCCGTTTCCAGCTCGATCAGCTGGCCGCCTTCTTCTTGCCGATGGTGCGCGTGATGTAGTACTGCTGCGCGATCGACAGCACGTTGTTGACCACGTAGTACAACACCAGGCCGGCCGGGAAGAAGAAGAACATCACCGAGAACGCGATCGGCATGAACATCATCATCTTGGCCTGGACCGGGTCCGGCGGCGTCGGGTTCAGGCGCGTCTGCAGGAACATCGAACCGGCCATCAGCACGGGCAGGATGAAGAACGGATCGCGCTGCGACAGATCGTGGATCCAGAGAATCCAGGGCGCGCCGCGCATTTCCACCGAGGCCAGCAGCACCCAGTACAGCGAGATGAACACCGGGATCTGGATCACCACCGGCAGGCAGCCGCCGAACGGGTTGACCTTCTCCGTCTTGTAGAGCTCCATCAGCGCCGCGTTCATCTTCTGCGGATCGCTCTTGAAGCGTTCGCGCAGCGCCTGCATGCGCGGCGTGATTTCCTTCATGCGCGCCATCGACTTGTAGCTCGCCGCCGACAGCGGGAAGAACACGGCCTTGATCAGCAGCGTGAGCAGCACGATCGACCAGCCCCAGTTGCCCACGTAGCCGTGGATCTTCTGCAGCAGCCAGAACAGCGGCTTGGCGATGATCGTCACCCAGCCGTAATCCTTCACCAGGTCGAGGCCCGGGGCGATGCCTTCCAGCACGCGCTCCTCTTCCGGGCCGGCGAACAGGCGCGCCGACACGTCGGCCGACTGGCCCGGCTCGATGGTCTTGACCGGCTCCTTCACGCCCACGCGATACAGCGACGGGTCGATCTTCTCGACATAGATGTCGCGCTTGACGCCCTGCTGCGGAATCCAGGCCGACGCGAAGTAATGCTGGACCATCGCCACCCAGCCGTTGTCGGCCGAGTTGATGTATTCCGCCTTGTTCTTGTCGATGTCGCTGAAGGTGATCTTCTGGAAGTGCTTCTGGTCGGTGTAGACGGCCGGCCCGAGGAAGGTGTGCGAGAACAGCGGCGTTTCCACCGGCGTGCTGTCGCGCACGATTTCCATGTAGACGGTCGGCGTGACCGGGGCCGTGCCGACGTTGTCGATCTTGGTGTCGACGCCGATCACGTAGCTGCCGCGCGTGAAGGTATAGGTCTTCACCACCTTCACGCCGCCCTTCTCCTGCGACTCGAAGGACAGCTTCATGCTGTCCTGGCCGGCCGCCAGCGCGCTGGGGTTGCCCGCCGCCGGCGTGTACAGGTCGTTGTGGTTCGGGAAGTTGCCGCCCGTCACGCCGGTGCGCGCCAGGTAGGTGTGATCCTTGGTGTGGTCGAACAGCGTGACGAACAGGTCGGGCTGCTTGCCGTCGCCTTCCTTCTTCAGCGTCAGCTTCGCCAGCGTGCCGCCGCGCGTGTCGATCTCGCCGTCATAGACGTCGGTCGAGAACTTCACCAGCTGCGCCTGGGCGATCGGCGCGGTGGAATCGGGTGCCGTGGTCGAGGCGGCCGGCAGGGCCGCCGGCGCGCCGCCGGCCGCCGAGGCGCCGCTGCTCGCATCGGTCGAGGAGGCGCCGGTGGTCTGCGTGACGTTCGGGAAGAACATCGACTGGCGTCCATGGGCACGCTGCCAGTTGTCGTACAGCATGACCGCTGACATGAAGAAGATCACCCATAGGACGGTGCGTTTGATATCCATGCGTTGTCTCAGAGTCGATGGGACGGCGCTTCAGCGTCGTGGCTGGCGCAAGGACCGGAACGGGCCGGTGGTACCAGATCGATGCCGCCGGCGGAAAAAGGATGGCAGCGGCACAGGCGCCTGGCGGCCAGGTAGGTGCCGCGCGCGGCGCCATGATACTGGATTGCCTCGCGCGCGTAATCCGAACAGGAAGGGTAAAAACGGCAACGGCTGCCGAGGAAAGGACTCACGGCAGCCTTGTAGAAACGCAGCAACGCGATCAAAACCGTTTGCATAGCAGTCGGCGCCTGCGCGCCGCCATGTGGCCGGACATATCCTCGGGATGCATCCGGCCCGTACCTCGTGGGGAAAGCTCAGTCCGCCGCGGGCTTCGCGGGCCCGCGCCGCACGACCTCGCGCGCCGCCTTGTCCAGCAGCTCGCGGATCTCGCCCTCGCACAACGCGGCGAGCGGCGCGGAAGCCGCGCTCGGCATCGCCTTCGCGTCGAAGCGCGTATGCAGCCGCAGCAGCAGGTCCCAGCCGGCGAACTCGGCGCGGCGCCGGCGAAACGCGTCGCGGGCGAGGCGCTTCACCAGGTTGCGCGTGACCGCGCGCGGCGCGAACTTCTTGCCGATCACCAGGCCCAGACGCGCGTCACCGCCCGTCGGCTTGCCGTAGATCACGAAGTGCGCGCTGCGCCGCCAGGGCCGCAAACGAAAAACGGATGAGAACTCATCCGTTTTCAGAAGCCGCGCGGCTTTCGGGAAGGTCGCGCCCACCAGCAACGGATCGATGCCGGGGCCTGCGACTGCGTTGCCCGCATCGCCGCGCACGGCACACACGGCGTATCGCCCGCCCTTAGATGGCCAGGCGCTTGCGACCCTTCGCACGACGTGCGTTGATGACCTTGCGGCCACCCGCCGTCTTCATGCGGACGCGGAAACCATGGGTACGCTTGCGACGCGTGACGGAAGGTTGGTAGGTACGTTTCATGTTGCTCTCACTTTGACGAGAATATCGGTAATCAGGGACCGCGTGCCCGATCCTTCAGGCCACCGGGCGAACGCAATCGCCGAAAATCTAGGATTGGTTTTCGCGGAACCCGCTATTTAAACCGTTTTTCTGTGGACGGTCAATACTTTAGGCCCTGCCTCGGCCCCATTTCCGCCTCCGCCCCCGCGATCCTGCGCCCACCCGCCCGATCGCCCCACCCCTGTGGATAACTCCCGCGACGCGCGTTTTTGGCGGTAGAATCTCGCCTTATCTCCAGGAATCCCGCACGCCGCTCCGGCCCGTCCTGTGCCCCAAACCCTTGTGGCACCAGCCTCCGGAGCATGCTCGCTCGGCCGCACCGGGCCTTGTTGCCAATCCGCGACAAGGGCGGCCTCGTGCCGCTGTGCAACCCAAGAACGACAGCAACTCAATGAACGAATTCTGGCAACACTGTTCCGCCCTGCTGGAGCGTGAATTGACGCCCCAGCAGTACGTGACGTGGATAAAACCGCTGGCGCCGGTGGCCTTCGACGCCGCCGCGCACACCTTGTCCATTGCCGCCCCCAACCGCTTCAAGCTCGACTGGGTGAAGAGCCAGTTCTCGGGCCGGATCTCCGATCTGGCCCGAGATTTCTGGAACGCGCCGATCGACGTGCAGTTCGTGCTCGACCCGAAGGCCGGCGCGCGCAGCGCCGCGCCGGCGGTCGCGCCGCGTCCGTCGGTGGCCGCCACCGGCACCGGCGCGAGGCCCGAGATCGGTGCCGAGGGCGGGGTCGGCACGGCCGGCGTCTTCAGCTTCACCGAGCCGTCGTCGCCGGGCGTGCCGGTGCTCGGGGCCGGCTCCGGCAGCGGCGCCACCGGCTCCTTCTCGGCGGCCTTGGCGGCGGCCTTGCCGTGCCGCGCCGGGTCGACCTTCAGGAAGTGATCGACCAGCTTGAAGAAGCGGTCGTAGAACACGCCGGCGGGAATCGTCTCGCTGGCGATCTTCACCATCGAATCGTCGCTCGAGCCGATCGGCAGCGACACCGAGCCCAGCACCGAAAGACCGACGCTGGCCGAGGTATTGGTCTTCTTCAGCGTGTAGCGGTCCTGCACCGCGTTCACGTAGGCGATGCTCGAGCTCGAGTCCGCATCGGCGTCGACGCAGACCACGTGGAACTCGATCACCACGTGGGTATCGTTGTTCGGCTGGAAGTTCTTGCTGCCGTCCACCGTATCGGGCCGCGCCAGGTTGGTGATGTAGCCCTGGCTCAGCAGCGCGCGGCGCGCCGCCTCGCAGGTGGCCGTCGAACTCTCGTGGAAGGTATGCGTGTACGGGCTGCTCGATGCGTCGAACTGCTCCTGCGTGTACAGCGGCTTGGGCGCGGACGAGCAAGCCGCCAGCAGGGTGCCGGCGGCAAGCGCGCAAGTCAGGGAAATCAGGCTGGGTCGATTGTGCATGGCGTCGAGTAAGGGGCGGGCCCGCCGCCGCGCGGCCGTCGCGCTGCGAGGCCCCTGCCGGTTGCGTGACCGGCCGCTATTATAGTTTCCCCTGATGTCGGCCTGCAGTTGGGGCCGCCGGGCGCCATGAAAAAAAATCCCGCCGGTGGCGGCGGGAGGCGGGAGGCGGATCGAGAGCGGCCGGCCCGGCGCGGGCGCGGCCCCGGCATCGGGCGCCGCGCCTTGATGGCGACGGCGCGCCGATGGCGGACCAGGCTCAGGCCGTGCCCGTGGCCACCTCGATCTTGCGCGGCAGCGCTTCGGCGCGGCGCGGGATCCGCAGCGTCAGCAGGCCGTCGCGCAGGTTCGCCTCGATGCGCGCGGTATCGAAGTGCGGGCTGACCACGAAGCTGCGCAGATAGCGCGGCGCGCGCCATTCGGCGTGCTGCACGCGCAGGCCTTCGGTCTGCGGCAGCGACACCTGGGCGTCGATGGTCAGGCGGTTGTCGTGCACGCGCAGGTCGAGCCCGGCCTTCGAGACGCCGGGCAGGTCGGCCCACAGCGTGATGCCCTCGCTGTCCTCGACGATGTCGACGGCCGGCGTGACGGCCGGGCCGCGGCGCGGCGTCTCGCTGGCTGGCGTGGTTTCCGGCGCGGCAGTGTCGGCGACGGCGGGGCGATCGATCAGTTCGGACGTGGTGTTCATGGCGATATTCCTCGAGGCTGTTTACTGGACTTGGATCGAACGCGGCTGCGATGCCGCGCGCTTCGCGATACGGATGCGCAGGCAACCATCCTCGTAGCGCGCCTGGATGTCGTTGGCATCGGCATTCGAGGGCAGTTCGACGGCGCGACGGAAGCGTCCGCCGAAGCGCTCGCGGGCCAGCACGCGAGCGGCCGCACGCGGCGCCTCGCCTTCGGCCTGCGGTGCAGCGGGGCCGGCCTGCGCCTCGCGGCGCTCGCCCGTGATCGTCAGGAGTCCTTTGTCGATGCTGAGGTCGAAGTCGCCGGCCTGCATGCCTGGTGCCGCCACCACGATCTCGATCGCCTCGTCGGAGGCGCCGATGTTGATCGGCGGGAAGCTGTCGAAGCGCCCGCTGCGCGCGGCCGCCGCGAACGAGGGCGCGGCCAGCAGGCCCGACATCTGCCGCTGCAGCCGGTCGAATTCGCCGAACAGGCCGGCACCGAAACGATAAGTGGTCATGGTTCGAGTCCTCTCGAGGATCGGCACGCGCGGCCCTGTTTGAAACACGCGGCGTGCGATGCGTTGTCAACCGGCGGCGCGGGTCGCGCTCGCCTCATGGCTCCACAGGTAGGAACGCCGCGCGCGAATTCAAGAGGCCATCGTCAATCGAGCCTGCACGCGCATCGATGGCCGGGGCGCGAGCCCCTCGCCTCGTTTCGCGCGCGCCGTCGTGTCCGAGAGGAAAAGGTCCCGGGTGGAGGGCGGCGCCGAGAGAACCGCCGGGGTCGCGCCCCGCTTCAGGGCGATCCCTATCGGGATCATCCCGAATCGCGACCTCCAGCCGTCCCAAACTGCGGGAGCGCGATGGTATGCTGGCCTTCTTTCTTATAACGAGGTCGGCATCGGCAAGCTAGCGATGCCGATGACCAAGATCGATTCGCCTCTCGATACGCCAGAAGGTTCTGGTGCCGGCCGCGGCCATCTCCGCCGCCGCGCCGCCGCATTGCGCCGGAACCCGCCCGCAACGCCGGTGCCGCGCGCTCGCGCAACGGCTGCGGTTCGTCGCGAACCGCATCTTGCCTGGTCCGCCCGCATCCATGCGCCGCCGCGTCCACGCTGAAGCTTCATGCCGGGACGCGCGCCACCCACCGAATTCCTGTTCAACTACCTGGAGATTTCCATGACCCGAAGCCATGCGCTCGAGGCTACGCATTCCGTATCGCTCGACGTACCCGAGTACGTCCGGCACCGCGGCCTCGTCGACTGGGTGGCGCGCATCGCCGCGCTGACCGAACCCGAACGCGTCGTCTGGTGCGACGGCTCGCAAGAGGAATACGACCGCCTGTGCGAACAGATGGTCGCGCAGGGCACCATGATCCGGCTCGATCCGCTCAAGCGTCCGAACTCGTTCCTCGCGCTGTCCGATCCGTCCGACGTCGCGCGCGTCGAGGATCGCACCTTCATCTGCAGCGAAGCGCGCGAGGACGCGGGCCCGACCAATCACTGGATCGCGCCGGCCGAGATGCGCGTCACGCTCGACGGGCTGTTCCGCGGTGCGATGCGCGGCCGCACGCTCTACGTGGTGCCGTTCTCGATGGGCCCGCTCGGCTCGCCGATCGCGCATATCGGCGTGGAGCTGTCCGACAGCCCCTACGTGGCGGTCAACATGCGGATCATGACGCGCATGGGCCGCGACGTGTACGAGGTGCTCGGCGAGGACGGCCACTTCGTGCCCTGCGTGCACAGCGTCGGGCAGCCGCTGGCGGCCGGCGAGGCCGACGTGCGCTGGCCCTGCAACGACACCAAGTACATCGTCCACTTCCCCGAGACGCGCGAGATCTGGAGCTTCGGTTCGGGCTACGGCGGCAACGCGCTGCTCGGCAAGAAATGCTTCGCACTGCGGATCGCCTCGACCATGGGCCGCGACGAGGGCTGGCTCGCCGAGCACATGCTGATCCTCGGCGTGAGCGCGCCCGACGGCACCAAGCGCCATATCGCGGCGGCCTTCCCCTCGGCCTGCGGCAAGACCAACTTCGCGATGCTGATCCCGCCGGCCGGCTTCGAGGGCTGGAAGGTCACCACCATCGGCGACGACATCGCCTGGCTCAAGCCCGGCGCCGACGGCCGGCTCTACGCGATCAATCCCGAGGCGGGCTACTTCGGCGTGGCGCCCGGCACCGGCGAGAAGACCAATCCCAACGCGCTGGCCACGCTGCGCGAGAACGTGATCTTCACCAATGTCGCGCTGACCGATGACGGCGACGTCTGGTGGGAAGGCCTGACCGACACGCCGCCCGCCCACCTGCTCGACTGGCAGGGCCAGGACTGGACGCCGGAGATCGGCAAGGAGACCGGCCGCAAGGCCGCGCATCCGAACGCGCGCTTCACGGCGCCGGCCTCGCAATGCCCGTCGATCGACGCCGATTGGGACAATCCGGCCGGCGTGGCGATCGACGCCTTCGTGTTCGGCGGTCGCCGCTCGACCACGGTGCCGCTGGTGACCGAGGCTCGCGACTGGACCGAGGGCGTCTACATGGCCGCCACCATGGGCTCGGAAACCACCGCCGCGGCAGCCGGCAAGCAGGGCATCGTGCGCCGCGACCCGTTCGCGATGCTGCCGTTCTGCGGCTACAACATGAGCGACTACTTCTCGCACTGGCTCACGCTCGGCAAGCAGCTCGAGGCCTCGGGCGCGAGCCTGCCGAAGATCTACTGCGTGAACTGGTTCCGCAAGGATGCCGACGGCCGCTTCGCCTGGCCCGGCTTCGGCGAGAACATGCGCGTGCTGAAGTGGATGCTCGATCGCCTCGACGGGCGCGGCGAAGGCGTCGAGCATGCGCTGGGCATCACGCCGCGTTATCACGACCTGCACTGGCAGGGCCTGGCCTTCACGCCGGCGCAGTACGAGCAGGTCGCCTCGGTGGATCGCGAGGCCTGGCGCGAGGAGCTCGCGCTGCATGACGAGCTGTTCGACAAGCTGAAGGCGCGCCTGCCGCAGGCGCTCAGCGAGACCAAGGCGAAGTTCGAGTCGCGCCTGGCCGACTGAGGTCGGGCTTCATGAGAAAAACGCCACGCTGGCCGCAAGCCGCGTGGCGTTTTTCATTATCGGTTGCGCGCGCAAGGATTCCGCGACGAACGATGTGCCTCGCCTGCGCTTCGCGACGCGCAGGCGCCGATCGATGCGACAATCGTCGCCGGGCTTCCCGGACGACTCAACTACATCGGAGACACGCATCCCATGGACATCCAACGCATTGCCGTGATCGGCGCGGGCGTGATCGGCGCGAGCTGGACCGCCTTCTATCTCGACCAGGGTTTCGAACTGGTGGTGAGCGACCCGGCACCCGAGGCGGCAGCGCAACTGAACGCCGCGCTGCGGCGCTTCATGGGCGAGACGCGCCTCGGCGAATGCGCGGCGCGGCTGCGCTTCGAGGCCGATCTCGAGGCCGCGCTCGACGGCGTCGATTTCGTGCAGGAGAACGGCCCGGAACGGCTCGACGTGAAGCGCGAGCTGTATCGCCGCATGGATGCGCGGCTGCCGGCCGAGGCGCTGATCGCCTCCAGCTCGTCGGGGCTCACCATGTCGGCGATCCAGACCGCCTGCGAGCGCTATCCCGAACGCTGCCTGATCGCGCATCCCTTCAATCCGCCGCACCTGATCCCGCTGGTCGAGCTGGTCGGCGGCGAGGCCACCTCGGCCGAGACCATCGCGCGCGCGAAACGCTTCTACGACGCGCTCGGCAAGGTCACCATCGTGCTCAACAAGGAAATGGCCGGCCATGTCGCGAACCGGCTGGCGGCCGCGCTGTTCCGCGAGGTCTATCACCTGGTGGGCGAGGGCGTGGTCAGCGTGGCCGACGCCGACAAGGCCGTGTCGTGGGGGCCGGGCTTGCGCTGGGGACTGATGGGGCAGGGGCTGACCTACCACCTCGGCGGCGGCGAGGGCGGCATGGCGCATTTCCTCGACCATCTGTCGGGGCCCATCACGAGCTGGTGGGACGATCTCGGCACGCCTTCCTTCAACGAGACGGTCGATCGCAAGCTGGTCGAGGAACTGCGCGAGATCCAGGGCGAGCGCTCGATCGCCGAGTTCGGCGCCGAGCGCGATCGCCTGCTGGTCGAGCTGATCGAGGCGCGGCGCCGCAGCTTCCTGCCCTGAGCGTTCGGCTCGCCGCGTCGGCTTCTCAGTTGTAGAAGGCCGAGGGCGCCACGCCGAAATGCCGCTTGAACATCGCGGTGAAGGCGCTCTGGCTGCGATAGCCGTGGTCGAGCGCGACGCTGAGGATCTTCTCGCCGTGCGCGAGGCGTTTCAAGGCCAGCAGCAGGCGCGCCTGCTGGCGCCAGCGCCCGAAGGTCATGCCGGTCTCGCGGCTGAAGCCGCGGTAGAGCGTTTTTTCCGACATGCCGAACTGCCGGGCCCATTCGGTGATGGTGCGATCGTCGTGCGGCGAGGCCAGCAGCGCGTCGCAGACCGCGCGCAGCCGAGCATCGCGTGGCCAGGGCAGGTGCAGCGGCAATTGCGGCACCGAGTTCAGCTCGGCCAGCAGCAACTGCATCAGGTGCTCGTCGCGCGAGCCGGGCGCGTAATCGAGCGGCACGTCGATCGCCGCCACGATCAGCTCGCGCAGCAGCGGCGGCACGTCCACCACGCCGGTGCGCGCGCGCAGCGCCAGCGCCGCCGAGGGCTCGACGAACACGGTGCGCATCTGCACGTCGCCGCTCATCTGCACCGCGTGGTCGAGTCCGGCCTCGAGCCAGACGCCGCGCGTGGGCGGCACCACCCAGGCACCCGTTTCGGAGGTCACCTGCATCACGCCCTCGATGGCGTAGAGCAACTGCGCGCGGCGGTGCCGGTGCGTGGCGATGTGCAGGCCGTTCGGATAGCGCGCGGCCATCGCGGCGACCGGGCGCGGCGTGTTCTCGTAGGGCAGGTGGTCGACGGGCTCGGCTGCCGATCGGGGCGTGGCGAAAGGGGACATGGCGGCGGTCGGCTAGGCGCGCACGGCACGGTGCCGCGCGCGAAACACGCCCATCCTAGGGCGTTTCGCCGGTTTCGCCAATCGTCGCGGCCGGGCGGCGGCGGGCCGCCCGGATCGCGCGGATGCCGCGCTTATTGCTGCGCTTGCGTTTGCGGCTGCGGCTGCTGGGCCCAGCTCGGCGTCTTCGACTCGAAGCGCGCGCGGTTGCGCTCGATGGTGCTGTCGCTGGGCGGGTAGTCTCCGTCGGTGGTCGGGATGCTGCCCTCGCGGTAGGCCTGCACGAGTTCGGCGACCACTTGCGCGTGGGTCTTCTCGGGCGGCGTGGCGGCGGTGGACGACTGGGCCTGCGCCAGGGGCGCGACGGCGGCCAGCAGCAGCGGCAGGCAGAACAGGGATCGCATGATGGGGCTCCTTCATCGGCATCGCGGCGCGTTGTGCGCACCGGCGCGCGGAGTGCGCGACGGCCGTTGCGGCGCATTCTGGCCGCGTGAGGCTGCCCGGACCGTGACCGGACGATGACGTGCTTGTCAGTTGGCTTGCGGCGGCCCGGGCAGGGCTCGGCCGCTTGTCAAGCATCGCTAACGAATCGCCGATGGCGGCCTGACGAATGCCTGACGCGCGATGGTGAAGGCTGCCGCCGTGCCGGCTTCAGAATTCGGCGGCGGCGGCCGCGAGCGTCGCCTCCAGCGCCAGCGTCGAGCGCGAGGCGGAAGCCGGCCGGTCGATCACGTATTCGAGATCGCCGAGCGCGGGCAGGTCGGCGTCGAGCTTGGCCAGGCCCTGCGGGATCACGTAGCCGGCGAAGGCCGACACGCCCAGCCCGGCCGCCGCGGCCGCGCGCAGCGCCGCGATGCTGCTGCTCGACACGGCGATCCGGTAGGGCCGGCCGATCGCGTCGAGCGTCTCCAGCACGCGCCGGCGCGACACGCTGGGCTCGGGATGCAGGGCCAGCGGCAGCACCGCCTCGCGCCCGGTGATCGGCGAGCCGGGGCCGGTGCACCAGTAGAGCGGCTCGGTGCGGATCACGCGGCCGCGCCGGCTGCCGGCGACGCGCTTGGCGAACACCAGGTCGTGGCGCCCCTCGTCGAGCGCGTCGAACAGGTCGCCCGACAGGCCGGTGGCGATCTCCAGCTCGACCTCGGGATTGCGCTGGATGAAGTTCGCCAGCGCCGCGGCCAGGTGGGTGGAGGCGAAATCCTCCGACATGCCGAGCCGCACCTTGCCCGACAGCGGCGGCCCGCAGACCGACATCACGGCCTCGTCCATCAGCTCCAGGATGCGGCTCGCGTAGCGGTGCAGCGCCTCGCCGTTGGCGGACAGCCGCACGTTGCGCGTGTCGCGCTCGAACAGCGGCCGGTCGAGCAGTTCCTCCAGCCGCCGGATGTGCTGGCTGACGGTCGATTGCGAGAGGTTGACGCGCTCCGAGGCGGCGGTGAAGCTGCCAGTCTGGGCGACGGCGACGAAGCTGCGCAGCAGCTCGGGCGGTAAGGGACGCATGGCGGAATCCAGTGGGGCAGGGCAAGGACGGCGGGCCGGCACCAGCACGGTGAGGGTGAGGGCGCGCCGGCAGCGGTGCTCGCGGGCCTGGCAAAGCCGGCGCGGGCCGGGCCGTCACGGCAGTCTACGGCAAGACGGGCGCGGCCGGCGCGAGATCGATCGGCGCGGCCTCTGAGTGGCATTCGGCAACTTCATCAATCGCGCGCGGGGCGCGGCTTACAATCGTCGCCACGACCGGATACGCATCGCAGGAGAGACGCAATGACGGCATGGAATCAGGCGCAACAGGCACGCGACGCGCGCCTCGCGGCAGGCGCGCATCTCGCGCGCGGCAAGCGGGTGGCGGCCGAGGATGCCACCGCGCTGCTCGAGGCGGTACTGCGCCCGGGCGACCGGGTCTGCCTGGAAGGGGACAACCAGAAGCAGGCCGACCTGCTGGCCGCCGCGCTCGCGGAAGTCGACAGCGGCAGGATCCACGACCTGCACATGGTGCAATCGGGCGTGGTGCTGCCCGAGCATCTCGACGTGTTCGAGCGCGGCATCGCGCGGCGCCTCGACTACGCCTACTCGGGTCCGCAGTCGCAGCGCATCGCCAGGCTGCTGTTCGGCGGGCGCATCGAGCTGGGCGCGGTGCATACCTATCTCGAGCTGTTCGCGCGCTACTTCATCGACCTCACGCCGCAGGTCGCGCTGATCGCGGCGGTCAGCGCCGACGCCGACGGCAATCTCTACACCGGCCCGAACACCGAGGACACGCCCACCGTGGTGGAGGCCACCGCCTTCAAGGACGGCATCGTGATCGCCCAGGTCGACCGCATCGTCGATCGCGTGCCGCGCGTCGACATCCCCGGCGATCGCGTGCATTTCGTGGTCGAGGCGGGCCGGCCGTTCTTCGTCGAGCCGCTGTTCACGCGCGACCCGGCCGCAATCACCGAGACCCAGATCCTCACCGCGATGCTGGCCATCAAGGGCATCTACCAGCCCTATGGCGTGAAGCGCCTGAACCACGGCATCGGCTTCAACACCGCGGCCATCGAGCTCTTGCTGCCCACCTACGGCGAGCGCCTGGGCCTGAAGGGGCAGGTCTGCACGCACTGGGCGCTCAACCCGCATCCCACGCTGATCCCCGCGATCGAATCGGGCTGGGTCGAGCAGATCCACTGCTTCGGCTCCGAGGTCGGCATGGACGACTACATCCGCGCGCGCTCGGACATCTACTTCACCGGCGCCGACGGCTCGCTGCGCTCGAACCGCGCGTTCTGCCAGACCGCCGGCCTCTATGCCTGCGACATGTTCATCGGCTCGACGCTGCAGATCGACCTGGCCGGCCATTCCTCGACCGTCACCGAGAGCCGCATCGCCGGCTTCGGCGGCGCGCCCAACATGGGCAGCGACGCGCGCGGCCGGCGCCATCCGAGCGAGCCCTGGCTGAAGGCCGGCGAGCAGGCCGATCCGGCCACGCCGGCGGCGCTGCGGCGCGGCCGCAAGCTGGTGGTGCAGATCGGCGAGACCTTCGGCGAGAAGAACGCGCCGATGTTCGTCGAGCAGCTCGACGCGCTGCGCCTGGCCGACCGGCTCAAGCTCGATCTCGCGCCGATCATGGTCTATGGCGACGACGTCACCCACGTGGTGACCGAGGAGGGTATCGCGAACCTGCTGCTGTGCCGCGACGCGGACGAGCGCGAGCACGCGATCCGCGGCGTGGCCGGTTATACCGAGATCGGCCGCGGGCGCGATCGCAAGCTGGTGGAGCGGCTGCGCGAGCGCGGCGTGATCCGGCGCCCCGAGGATCTCGGCATCGATCCGCTCGATGCCGACCGGCGCCTGCTGGCGGCGCGCTCGGTGAAGGACCTGGTGCATTGGTCGGGCGGGCTGTACGCGCCGCCCTCGCGGTTTCGGAACTGGTGAGGCAAGCGCGCGGCGAAGGCGCCTTCGGGTGCCGCCGCCGCGAGCCGCGCGGCACGCCGCGCGTTTCGGCCGGCCTTCGGGAAGCGCCGGCGGGAGAAATCGAATGGAACGGCTCAATTATCGTCATACCGCGCGGCAACGCGCGGCGGGGGAGGCGGCCTCGGCGCTGGTCGGCGTGGTCGCCTCCGGCAACCTGGAGGTGCTGGTCGAGCGCGTGCTCGGCGGCACCGACTGCGAGGTCGAGATCCAGACCGCGGCGGTCGGCTTCGGCGAGGTCTGGCAGGCGGTGATCGCCGACTTCGTCGAGCGCCGCTCGCCGGGCGGCCTGCGCCTGTCGATCAACGACGGCGGCGCGCGGCCCGACACGGTCGCGCTGCGCCTGGCCCAGGCGGTGCGCGCCATCGAGGGAGGCCAGCGATGAACGGTTTCGATCCCGTGGCGGCCGGCGCGAGCTGGTACGAGGCCTCGGCGCGGCAGCGCATCGACGGACTGGTGGATGCCGGCTCCTTCGTCGAATTCGTCGGTCCCGCCGAGCGCGAGATGAGCCCGCACCTGCCGCTGTTCGAGCTGCCGCGCCAGTTCGACGACGGCATGATCGTCGGCCGCGCGCGGCTGGAGGGGCGCGAGGTGCTGGTCGCCGCGCAGGAGGGCCGCTTCATGGGCGGCGCCTTCGGCGAGATCCACGGCGCCAAGCTGACCGGCCTGCTGCGCGCCGCGCGCGAGGCGGGCACGCCGGTGCTGATCGCCTTCGATACCGGCGGCGTGCGACTGCAGGAGGCCAACGCCGGCGAGCTGGCGATCGCCGAGATCATGCGCGCGCTGGTCGATGCGCGCGCGGCCGGCACGCCGGTGATCGGGCTGATCGGCGGGCGCGCCGGCTGTTACGGCGGCGGCGGCCTGCTGGCCGCCTGCTGCTCGGCGCTGGCGGTGTCCGAGCCGGGACGCATCAGCGTGTCCGGCCCCGAGGTGATCGAGACCAATCGCGGTGTCGAGGAATTCGATTCGAAGGACCGCGCGCTGGTCTGGCGCACCATGGGCGGCAAGCATCGCCGGCTGATCGGCGGCGCCGAGCGCTTCGTCGAGGACACGCTGCCGGCCTTCCGCGCGGCCGCGCTCGACCTGCTCGCGGCCCGTCATGGCTTCGACCTCGAGGTGCTCGACGCCGAGCAGACGCGGCTCGAGGCGCGCCTTGCCGCCTACGGCGACTGCGCCGACGCGCGCGAGGTCTGGCAGCGGCTGGGCGCGAGCGAGGCCGAAGCCGAGGCGATCCCCGCCATGCCGGGCGAATCCTTCGCCGCGCTGGCCGAGCGCCTGCAAGCCGTCAAGGGAGAAGCACGATGAAGCTCGATGAGATCCTGGCCGCCTTCGAACACGAGATCGCGATCCGCGAGGACGGCCTGCTGGCCGGCCGCGCCAGCCTGGCGGGGCGGGTGGTCGAGGTGATCGGCGTATCGGGCGGGGCCTTCGTGGGCGTCGACGAGGCGCTGTGGCTGTCCTCGCGCGTGCTCGACATCGTGCGGCGCGGCGGCGACACGCCGATCCTGGTGCTGGTCGACAGCGCCAGCCAGCGCATGAGCAAGCGCGACGAACTGCTCGGGCTCAACGAATGCCTCTCGCACCTGGCCAAGAGCCTGATGCTGGCGAGCCTGCGCGGCCATCCGACCATCGGCCTGCTGTACGGCGGCACGGCGGCGGGCGCCTTCATCGCCACCGCGCTGGCCACTCGCGTGCTGCTCGCGCTGCCCGGCGCCGAGCCGGCCGTGATGGACCTGCCCTCGATCTCGCGCGTCACCAAGCTGCCGCTCGACGTGCTGCAGGAGATGGCGAAATCGACGGCGGTGTTCGCGCCCGGTCTCGACAATCTCGCGCAGACGGGCGCCGTCGACGCCGTGCTCGATCCGGCGCAGCCGCTCGGGGCCCAGTTGGCGCCCTGGCTCGATGCGCCGGCCGACCGGGCCGATGGTCGCGACCGGCTCGGCGCCGAACGCGGCGGCCGCGGCGCCGGTCGCCGGGTCCTCGACGACGCCGCCGACGGGGAACGGGTCACGGACGTGGAAGACGGTGCCCGACTCCCGCCACACCAACTGCACCGTGGTGAGGTCCAGTCGGTGCATCAGCGCTTCGAGGCGGGCGAAGTCGTACGCCAGCTCCGCGAGGCGGGCGCGGGTCGCCGCCGCGAGTACGAGGTGACGTGCGCCGGCGAACGCGATCCGGGGCGGAAAGGCCGGGTCGAGATCGGCGGCCGGCCAGTCGAGCGCGGCGCTGGCCGAGGCGCGGCGCCAGGAGGCGCTGGCCGCGATGGGCGACACCGCCGAGCAGTACATCGAGGCGGCCACCGCGAGCCGCCTGCTGCGCTGGGCGATCGACCGCTATCGCGACCAGAAGCAGGGGCCGATGCTGAGCCGCGCCGGCGAGATCTTCGCGGGCCTCACGCTGGGCGAATTCCTGCGCCTGACCGTCGATACCGAGCGGCAGCCGCCCGAGCTGTCTGCGCGGCGCGCCAGCGGCCGCTCGGTCGAGGTGGGCGGGCTGAGCGAAGGCACGCGCGACCAGTTGTTCCTGGCGCTGCGCATCGCTGCGCTCGAACTGCAGCTCGCGCACAAGGCGGCGCTGCCCTTCGTGGCCGACGATCTCTTCATCAACTTCGACGACGCGCGCTCGAAGGCCGGGCTCGAAGCCTTGCGCGAGCTGTCCTCGCGCACCCAGGTGCTGTTCCTCACGCACCATGATCACCTGCTGCCGCTGGTGCGCGAGGTGTTCGGCGCGGCGGTGAACGTGGTCGAGCTGCAACGCGAGCGGGTCTGAGCCGAGCACGCGAACCGGCGCCGCCAACGCGGGGCGAGCTTATCCTCGCCCCGCATATCCTTAGCTGAAATCGGTCGAACTGCCCCGCGAGGCGATTCCTATACTGTCAGGCGCGCCGCCGGAAGCCCCGGCGGCGCGCCTGACTGACGAAACCCGCACAAGGATGCCCCGCATGAACGCCCCGCACACGATCGCCTCCCGTTCCCGTCTCGATGCCGCGCTGGCCGCGCTGCCGGAACTGGCCAGGCAGATCGGCGAGGGCGCGGCACGGCGCGAGGCCGATCGCGAACTGCCCTTCGAGGGGTTCGCGAAGTTTCGCGGCACCGAACTCGGCGCGCTGCGGATCCCGGCCGCGCGCGGCGGGCTGGGCGCCAGCCTGGTCGAGCTGTTCGAGGTGATCGCCACGCTGGCTGCCGCCGATTCGAGCCTCTCGCACGCGCTGCGACTGCACTACGACGTGACCGAGGCGCTGCGCCTGTCGCCGCGCTCGGCCTCCAACGACCTGCAGGTCGAGCGCGTGCTGTCGGGCGCGATCTTCGGCGGGGCGCTGACCGAGCGCCATACCTCGCGCCCCGGCGAAGTCACCTCCAGCCTGGTGCGCGAGGGCGACCACTTCCTCGCCACGGGGCGCAAATACTATTCGACCGGCACGCTGTTCTCCGACTACGCGCGCATCAACGTGCAGGGCGAGGACGACGCGCGCGTGGCGATCGTGATCCCGGTGGCGCGCGAGGGCCTGCGCATCGACGACGACTGGGACGGCATGGGCCAGCGCATGACCGCCAGCGGCACCCTGGTGCTCGACCAGGTGCGCGTGGAGCCCGACGAGGTGGTCGAGCGCGACAGCGGCTCGCTGGTGGGCCGCCACGGCGGCGCCTTGCGGCAACTGCACCTGGTGGCGGTGGCGGCCGGCATCGTGCGCAACGTGGCGGCCGACGCGCGCCGCTACGTGATCGAATTCGGGCGCCCGGTGCTGCACAGCCCGGCCGCCTCGGCGCGCGAGGACCATTTCATCCAGCAGACGGTGGGCGAGCTGACGGCGCACAGCCACGCGATCGACGCGCTGGTGCGCGAGAACGCGCGGGTGCTCGATCGTTCCGCCGACGCGATCGAGGCCGGCGCACCCGAAGCCGATGCCCTGATACTCGAAGGCGCGCTGGCCACCGCGCGCACCCAGCTGGTGGTCAGCAAGCTGGCCCTGCACGCGGCCGAGCGGCTGTTCGAGGTGGGCGGCGCCTCGGCCACCTCGCGCCGCCACAATCTCGATCGCCACTGGCGCAACCTGCGCACGATCTTCAGCCACAACCCGCTGCTGCACAAGGCGCGCGTGGTGGGCGACTACGAGCTGAACGGCACCACCACCCACCTGACCGAAGGCCGCGTGTTCTGAAGCAGGCCGCGCCGCGTCGAACCGAACCCGCGCCGCCTTCGCCATCTCGTCGAGACCGACTCCATGACCCGATCCCGCAGCGGACATCTGGCGCTGGGCGCCTTTCTCTATCCGACCGGCCATCACATCGCGGCCTGGCGGCATCCCGATACGCAGGCCGACGCGGGCGTGGACTTCCGCCATTACGCGCGGCTCGCGCAGGCGGCCGAGGCAGCCAGGTTCGACCTGGTATTCCTGGCCGACGGCGTGGGCACGCGCGGCGACGATGTCGACTACCTGAGCCGCACCGCGCACAGCTACAACGCGCAGTTCGAGCCGATCACGCTGCTCTCGGCGCTGTCCGCCGTGACCGAGCGCATCGGCCTGGTCGGCACGGCCTCGACCAGCTTCAACGAGCCGTATCACATCGCCCGCAAGTTCGCCTCGCTCGATCATCTGAGCGGCGGCCGGGCCGGCTGGAACCTGGTCACCTCGTCGAACCGCCACGAGGCCGAGAACTTCAATCGCGATGAACATTACGCGCATGCCGAGCGCTACGATCGCGCCGGGGAATTCGCCGACGTGGTGCGCGCGCTGTGGGACAGCTGGGACGACGACGCCTTCGTGCGCGACAAGGCGGCCGGCCGTTTCTTCGATCCGGCCGGGCGCCAGGTGCTCGAGCATCGCGGCCGCTTCTTCCAGGTGCGCGGGCCGTTGAACATCCCGCGCGCGCCGCAGGGGCAGCCGGTGGTGGTGCAGGCCGGCTCGTCCGAGGCCGGCAAGCGGCTGGCCGCGCGTACCGCCGAGGTGATCTTCACCGCGCAGCAGACACTCGACGAGGCGGTGAGCTTCTACGCCGACGTGAAGGGCCGCATGGCCGAATGGGGCCGCGAACCCGACGAGCTGAAGATCATGCCCGGCGTGTTCCCGGTGGTCGGCCGCGACGAGAGCGAGGCGCGCGAGAAGTTCGAGGCCCTGCAACAGTTGATCGACCCGGTGGTGGGGCTGGCCTTCGTCTCGGGCCTGACCGGCGGCTTCGACCTGTCGGCCTATCCCTTCGACGGGCCGATTCCCGAGCTGCCCGAAACCAATGCCAGCAAGAGCCGCCAGGCGCTCACGCTGGAGCTGGCGCGCCGCGAGAACCTGACGATCCGCCAGCTCGCCTTGCGCATCGCCGGCGCGCGCGGCCACTGGCAGGTGATCGGCACGCCGAAGCAGATCGCCGACGCGCTGGAGGAGCGTTTCGTCCACTACGGCGCGGACGGCTTCAACGTGATGGCGCCGACCCTGCCGGGCGGCCTCGACGACTTCATCGCGCTGGTGCTGCCGGAACTGCGCCGGCGCGGCCTGTTCCGCGACGACTACACGGGCACCACGCTGCGCGAGCATCTGGGCCTGAAGCGCCCGGTGCGCCGGCTGGCGGGCGCCGTGGCTCGCGCCGGCGAAGTGGCCGGCACGGCCTGAAGCGGCTTCAGGACGACCTCGCGCGCCTCAGTCGCGCAGGCGCGCGATCGCCTTGATCTCGAACTGGAAGCCATAGAGCCAGGTCACGCCGACCGCGGTCAGGCTCGGATGGGGTGCCTCGCCCCAGTACTTCGGCACCACCTGCCAGACCCGCTCGAAATTCGCCTCGGGATCGACCATGAAGACGGTCACGTCGATTACGTCGTCGAAGCTGCAACCGGCCGCCGCGAGGATCGCGTTCAGGTTCTCGAAGGCGCGCGCCACCTGCGCCTCCAGCTCGGGCTCGGGCGAGCCGTCCTCGCGGCTGCCTACCTGCCCGGAAACGAACAGCAGCCCGTTGGCGCGCACCGCCGGCGAATAGCGGTTGCGCTCGTACAAGGCCTGCCGTCCCGGCGGGAACACCACATCGCGCTGTCTTGCTGCCTGCGTCATCGATCGACTCCTGGATGATTGGGCCGCTCGCGGCCCGGATGGAAGATGCAGCGATTCTGGCCACGCGCCGCGCCTCGATAAACAGGCAAGCCCATCCATCACTTTTTGTAGAATCCAAACAATCCCGATTCCCTGGAGCACCGATCCATATGGACCGTTTCGACGCGATGCAGGCCTTCGTGCGCGTGGTGGAGGCGGGCAGCTTCACCAAGGCGGCCGAGACGCTGCACATGAGCAAGACCACCGTTACGCAACTGGTGCAGCAGCTCGAGGCGCGGCTGCGCGTGAAGCTGCTCAATCGCACCACGCGCCGGCTCAACGTGACGGCCGACGGCGCGGCCTTCTACGAGCGCGCGCTGCGCCTGCTGGCCGACATGGACGATGCCGAGACCAGCCTGTCGGACGCCTCGGCGCTGCCGCGCGGGCGGCTGCGGGTGGACGTGCCGAGCCCGCTGGCGCGCCTGATCCTGGTGCCGGCGCTGCCGGCCTTCCACGCGCGCTACCCGGATATCCAGCTCGACATGGGCGTGAGCGACCGCCGGGTCGACCTGATCGGCGAGAACGTCGATTGCGTGGTGCGCGGCGGCGAGCTGAGCGACCAGTCGCTGATGGCGCGTCGCGTGGGCGATCTGCAGTTGGGGGTTTATGCGGCGCCGGCCTACCTGGAGCGCATGGGGCGGCCGGCGCATCCGCGCGAGCTGGAGAACACCGCGCATCGCATCGTCGGCTTCCGCTGGGCACGCACCGGGCGCGTGTTTCCCTACGCGATGCAGCGCGAGGACGAACGGATCAGCGTGCAGGGCCGTCATGTGCTCGCCGTCGACGACGGCAATGCCTATCTCGCGGCGGGCCTGGCCGGCCTCGGCGTGCTGTGGCTGCCCGACTACATGGCGCGGGCGCCGCGCGCCAATGGCGAGCTGCTGCCGCTGTTCGAGGATTGGCGCCTGGATTCGATGCCGCTCTACGTGGCGTTCCCGCCGAACCGGCATGTCAGCGCGAAGCTGCGCGTGTTCATCGACTGGATCGCGGCGCTGATGGACGAGCATGCGCCCGTGATCGCGCCGCCCAGGGCCGAGGCGCCAGCGCCGGGCGGGGCGGCGCCGCGAACCGCCGGCGCGGCCTGAGCCTGGCGCCGCCTCAGTTCAGCGCGGTGGCGGTCGCCGCGCCTACCGGCGAACCCTCGATCGCCACCGAGGCGCGGCCGTCCGGGCCTACCGGCACGTCGCCCGCCAGGGTGGTGCGGTAGAGCTGGCGGTCGAAGTCGAGATCGAAGATGTCGGAGGGCGCCAGGTGCGCGGTCGAGCGGTTGTCCCAGAACGCCAGGCTGCGCGGCTCCCACTTGAAGCGCACCGTGAATTCCGGGCGCGTCACGTGTTCCCACAGCAGTTCGAGGATCGCCTGGCTCTCGGTGGGCGTGACGTCGACGATCGACTTCAGGAAGCTCGGGCTCACATAGAGCGCGCGTTCGCCGGTCTCGGGATGAATCCGCACCAGCGGGTGCTCGCTCACCAGGCTGCGCCGCTCGACGGCCTCGGCATAGTCGCGCGTGGCGGCGGCGCCGGGCGGCGGCGTGAAGCGGTGGATGCCGCGCAGCCCGTCCACCAGCCGCTGGATCGGCGGCGAGAGCGTCTCGTAGGCGCGCACCAGGTTGGTCCATTGCGTGTCGCCGCCGTAGGGCGGGATCGTCACGCCGCGCAGGATCGAGGCCCAGGGCGGATTGACGGCGGCCGTCACGTCGGTGTGCCAGCCGGTCCAGGGGCGCCGCACCGGCGCGCCTTCGTAGCGCGTGGCCTGGCGGAACTTGGCGATCGAATAGATTTCCGGATGAGCTTCCACGTAGCCGAACACGGGATGGCCGACGGTCGGCTCGCCGAACTGCGCCGAGAAGGCCACGTGCTGCTGGTGGTTCAGGAACTGTTCGCGGAAGAAGATCACGCGCCACTTCAGCAGCGCCTCGCGAATGCCCGCGATCTCGGCCGCCGACAAGGGGCCGGTGAGGTCCACGCCGCGGATTTCCGCGCCGATGTGGGCGGACAGCGGAATCACGGCGAGCGATGAGGATAGGGCCTGGTTCATGCGGTGTCTCCTGTCGAGGCGCGGCGTGGGGCCGCCAGCGGATGGGGCGGCGTCGGCGGCTTGGCGGCGAGGCTCGCCTGGCGCCGGCCGCGCCGGGCGCGCGCGCGGCGCTGTTCTTCGGCCTGCCCGGCAATCCGGTGGCGGTCGCGGCCACGTTCCAGGTGATCGTGCGCGACGCCTTGCTGACACTGATGGGCGCGCGCCCCGAACCGGCGCCGCGCTACCCGGCCCGCACCCTCGCGGCGATCGACACGCGCGCGGGCCGCACCGATTTCCTGCGCGGGATCGCCTCGCGCGACGCCGACGGCAACTGGCAGGTGAGCCCGGCGGACTCACAGAGCTCGGCATCGCTGAAGGGCCTCAGCGACGCGAACTGCTTCATCGTGATCGGCGCGGAGCTGGCCCGCGTCGAGGCCGGCGCGAGCGTGGAGATCCTCCCGTTCGCCGGCGCACTCTGAGATTCACCACTATCAGCACTTACGGGGCAACTCGATTATGAAAAAGCAAATTTCCTCGATCGCGGCAGGGCAGACGGCCAAGGCGCTGATCCTCGTCTACCTGACCTTCAGCGTGCCGATCGTGCTGCTGGGGATCGTGGTCGCCTTCGTGCGTTTCGGCTCGGTCGAACTGAGCACCATCTTCAGCGCCCTGCTGCTGAACGCGATCCTCGGCTTCGTGCTGCTGTGGATCGCCTGCCACGCCTACAACTGGGTTGCCTCGCGCTTCGGCGGCATCGAGATCGTGCTGTCGGACGTGCAGGAGGAGGCATGAACTTCGAGATCCGCGACGCGCAGCCCGACGACGTCGCCGATCTCGTCGCGCTCACGCGCGAGCTGGCCCAGTTCGAATCGCTCACGCACCTGTTCGTCGCCACCGAGGCCGATCTCGCCGACGCGCTGTTCGGCCGGAACCCGGCGGCCGGCGCGCTGGTCGCGACGCTCGACAACGAGGTGGTGGGCTACGCGCTCTACTTCCAGAACTACTCGACCTTCGTCGGCAAGCGCGGCCTCTATCTGGAGGATCTCTACGTCAAGCCGGCCTGCCGCGGCACCGGCCTCGGCACGCGGCTGCTGCGCGCGGTGGCGGCACTCGCGGTCGAGCGCAAGTGCGGCCGCTTCGAGTGGACCGTGCTCGACTGGAATCGCCAGGCGATCGATTTCTACGAACGGATGGGCGCCACCGTGCTGTCCGACTGGCGCGTGGTGCGCGTCACGGGCGAGGCGCTCGATACGCTCGCCCAGCCGGCGCCCGGCGACGAATAAGCCGCGCGCCGGGTGCGCCGTCCCTGGACGGGCGGCTTCCCGGCGGCGACACCTCAGGCCTCGTCGGGATCGGCCTCGCCCGAGGCTGCGCCGAGCAGCCCCGCGGCCTGATCGCCGGGCAGCGCCTCGACATCCTTGAGCTTGCGATTCATCACCCGCGTGCGCTGCTCGGCCGATTCGATCGAGCGCGTGACGGTCTCCAGTTGCGCCTTGGTGCGCGCCAGCACCTCGCCGAACTTGCCGAACTCGGTCTTCACCGCGCCAAGCACCTGCCACACCTCGCTCGAACGCCGCTCGATGGCGAGCGTGCGGAAACCCATCTGCAGGCTGTTGAGCAGGGCCGTCAGCGTGGTCGGTCCCGCCACCGTGACGCGATAGTCGCGCTGCAGCTGGTCGGTCAGCCCGGGCCGCCGCAGGATCTCGGCATACAGGCCCTCGGTCGGCAGGAACAGCAAGGCGAAATCGGTGGTGTGCGGCGGCGACACGTATTTCTCCGCGATGCTCTTCGCCTCCGCGCGGATGCGCAGCTCCAGCGCGCGCGCCGCCTCCTCCACCGCCGCCACGTCGGCACGCTCCTGCGCATCGATCAGGCGCTCGTAGTCCTCGCGCGGGAATTTCGCGTCGACCGGCAGCCAGACCGGCTGCGCATCGTGCTCGCGGCCCGGCAGCCGGATCGCGAACTCGACGCGCTCGCTGCGCCGCGGCACCGTGGCGACGTTCTTCGCGTATTGATCCGGCGTCAGCATCTGTTCGAGCAGGGCCTCGAGCTGGACCTCGCCCCAGGTGCCGCGCGTCTTCACATTGGTCAGCACCTTCTTCAGGTCGCCCACGCCGGCAGCCAGCGTCTGCATCTCGCCGAGCCCGCGATGGACCTGCTCGAGCCGCTCGGAAACCAGCCGGAACGATTCGCCGAGCCGCTGCTCGAGCGTGGCATGCAGCTTCTCGTCGACGGTGCGGCGCATCTCCTCGAGCTTCACGGCATTGTTGGCCTCGATCTCCTTGAGGCGCTGCTCGAGCGTGGCGCGCACCTCGCCCAGCCGCCGGTCGTTGGCCTCGCTCAGTTGCGCGAGCTGCTGGTTCAGCAGCGTGCCGAAATGGCGAAGCGAAGCGCCCTGCTCGTCGCGCGCGAGCTGCGCCTGCTGTTGCAGGCCCTCGCGCACCGCCTCGAACTGCTGCGTGTTCGCGGCGACCAGCTTGGCGAGCTGCTGCGCGAAGCCGTCGATCTGCTGGTTCTGCACGGTGGCCACGCTCGTCATCTGCGCGGCCAGGGTCTGCTGCAACTGGGCGAAGCTGCCCGACAATTCGCCGCGCGAGGCCCGCGCGCTGTCGGCAAGCTCGCCGCGCAGCGCACGTTCGAGCCGCTCCATCGCATGCGCCTGGGCATCCTGCACGTCGTCGAGCCGCTCGCCGAGCCAGCCCTCGCCCTCGGCGCCGCGGCCCGCGCCGCGCCAGATCACCAGCAACGCGACCGCCAGCGCCACCGCCAGCACCACCAGCGCGCCCAGCAGAAGCGGCATCGTCATGCGCGCGCCTTGCCGATCACGTCGGGGTTGATCGGATTGGGCGGACGTCCGGCGCGCGGCCCGACGCCGAGCGCCGCGATCAGGTTGTCGGCCGCGAGGTTCGCCATCGCGCGGCGGGTCGCCTCGGTGGCGCTGGCGATATGCGGCGTGAGCACCACGTTGGGCACCTCCAGCAGCGCCGGATGCACGCTCGGCTCGCCCTCGAACACGTCGAGGCCGGCCGCCGCGATACGCCGCTCGCGCAGCGCCTCGGCCAGCGCCGCATCGTCGACGATGCCGCCGCGCGCGATATTGGTCAGCGTCGCGCTCGGCTTCATCAGCGCGAGTTCGGCCGCGCCGATGGTGTGATGGTTGTCCTTCGTGTAGGGCAGCACCAGCACCACGTGATCGGCCTGCCGCAGCAGTGCCTCCTTGCCCAGGTACTCGGCGTTCAGTTCGGCCTCGATGTCGGGCGCGACGCGCGAGCGGTTGTGATAGACCACCCGCATGTTGAAGCCGCGCGCGCGCCGCGCCAGCGCCTGGCCGATGCGCCCCATGCCGATCACGCCGAGCGTGGCGCCGTGGATGTCGCCGCCGAGGAAGCTGTCGAACGACCATTTGCGCCACTGGCCGGCCCGCAGCCAGTGCTCGGATTCGGCGATGCGCCGCGCGGTCGCCATCATCAGCGCCCAGCCGAAATCGGCGGTGGTTTCGTTGAGCACGTCCGGCGTATTGGTGCCGAGCACGTTCGCCGCATTGAAGGCGGCCATGTCGAAGTTGTTGTAGCCGACCGCCATGTTGGCCACCACCCGCAGCTTCGGCGCGGCCGCCAGCGTGGCCGCGCCGATCGGGTCGCCCGCGGTCAGCGCGCCGTCCTTGTCGGCTAGGCGCGCCGTCAGCGCCTCGGGCGCGAGCGCGTCGCCGTCGTTCCAGTCCACCTCGAAATGCTGTTCGAGCCGCTCGATCACGTCCGGAAAGATCGAACGCGCCACCAGGATTTTCTGCATTGCCTGCCTCCGTCAAGCGCGCGACCGGCGCGCTACTTGTATTGAAACCCTTCCCGACACCCTCGCTCAGCCGGCGAAGAACAGCCACGTCGCCAGCGCGAACACCGGCACCAGGATGCCGAACGACCAGCCCAGATAGGCGAAGAAGCTCGGCATCCGGATCCCGCGCGATTCGGCGATCGCCTTCACCATGAAGTTCGGCGCGTTGCCGATATAGCTGTTCGCGCCCATGAACACCGCGCCGGCCGAGATCGCCGCGAGCGCGGCCGCGCCGCTCGTCATCAGGGTCGGCGCGTCGCCGCCGGCGAGGTTGAAGAATACGAGGTAGGTCGGCGCGTTGTCGAGGAAGGACGACAGCAGCCCGGTGGCCCAGAACAGCATCGGCACCACCGGCTCGCCGTTGTCCGCCGTGACCAGGTGGACGATCGGCGCGAAGGCGCCGTCGGCGCCCGCGCGCAGGATCACGATCACCGGCGCGATGGTCACGAAGATGCCGGCGAACAGCTTGGCGACCTCCTCGATCGGCGCCCAGTCGAAGGCATTGCCCTCGCGCGCCGAGCGCGGCGTGATCGCCAGCGAGAGCAGCGCGAGCGCGGCCAGGGCAAGGTCGCGCACGGCGTTCTGCAGGGCCACCTCGGTGCCGAACACGTCGAAGCGGATGCCGGGTTTCCAGATGCCGCTCATCAGCACCAGCGCGACGATCGCGCCGAGCAGCACGAAGTTGCGCTTGCCGTCGATGCGGATCGGCTCGGCCGCGGCGGTCAGCGCCGGGTCGCGCGGCAGCGTGACGGCGCCGCCGCCGTCGCGGCGGAAGCGCCAGGCGTCCAGCGCGTAGAACAGCGCCAGCAGCACGCCGCAGACGAACAGCGTGGGCAGCGCGAGATGCACCGTGGTCCAGAAGAAATCGACGCCGTTCAGGAAACCGAGGAACAGCGGCGGATCGCCGAGCGGCGAGAGCGCGCCGCCCGCGTTCGCGACCAGGAAGATGAAGAACACCACCACGTGCACCACGCGCGGCCGTGCCGCGTTGGCGCGCAGCAGCGGCCGGATCAGCAGCATCGCCGCGCCGGTGGTGCCCATCAGGCTCGCCAGCACGGTGCCCAGCGCGAGCAGCGCGGTGTTGCGCGCCGGCGAGGCGCGCAGCTCGCCATGCACGCAGATGCCGCCCGCCACGGTGTAGAGCGCGGCCAGCAGCACGATGAAGGGGATGTATTCCTCGAGCAGCGCATGGACCAGGGTGGCGCCGGCGGTGGCCGCGCCGAACACGGCCGCGAACGGCAGCAGGAACAGCAGCGCCCAGGCCGCCGCGATCTTGCCGTAGTGGTGATGCCAGAACGAGGCCGCCACCAGCGGGAACAGCGCGATCGACAGCAGCATGCCGGCGAACGGCAGGCCCCAGAGCGCGGACAAGGTGGCGCCGTCGAGCGTGGCCGCCGAGGCCGGCGCGGGCGCCGCCGTCAGCAGCAGCATGAACAGCGCGAGCCACGGCGCGGCGCGGCGCGGTGCGCCCCGGACGGCGAAGGAATCGGGTCGGTGGAAAGTCATCGGATCGAGAAGGCGGCCACTCGCTGCCGCCAGCGGCAGGTTCGAGGCACCGGGAAAGGAATGGGAAACGCGCGCGGCAAGCCTCATGCGCCGCGCACGATGATCGCGTGCACGCGATACGGGCCATGCGCGCCGAGGATGATGGTCTGCTCGATATCGCCGGTGCGCGACGGCCCCGACACGATATTGACCGCGCGCGGGAGCTCGCCGCGTTCGGCGCGGATCAGCGCGAAGGCATCCTCGTGGCCGGCGACGATGTGCGAAGCCGGTACCACCACGAGATGGGTTTCCGGCAGCAGCGCCGCCGAGGCATAGGTATCCGGGCCCGACAGCAGCACCAGCGAGCCGGTCTCGGCGCTCGCGCAGAAGCAGCCGGTGATGCCGACCAGGTCGCCCTCGACGGGCTTGCGCAAGTCGACCTCGAGGCCGGCCGAGGCCCAGTCGATATCGGCCAGGGTGCGCCAGGCGATCGCCCGCGCGGCCAGCGAGCGCGCCTGCAGGTAGCGCGCCGCGGCGGCCGGTACCTCGGCGAGCGTGTCGACGGCCTCGACCGTGGTCGACATCCGCTCGGCTTCCTCGGTGAAGCGCGCGAGCAATCCGGCGGCATCGTCCGGCATCGGCGGGCGCGGGCCGGCCGGATGACGCGCGAGGTAGTCGGCGGCCTGCTCGCGCTCGAGCGCGTCGGGTTCGGCCGGGCGTCCCTGGGCGGCGCGGATGCGCGCGAAGATGTTGCGGCGGGCGGCCGACGTGTCCATGGGCGATCCTCGTGAGCGTGGCGGTGGCAAGCGCCGATTATAGCGGCGCCCCGTCGCGCCGAATCATGCCGGGCCGCCCGGCCCGGCGTCGCCCGACCTGCCGCGCGCCTACTTGCCGGCCTCTTCCTCGGTCGGCTGGGCGATCCCGAACACCTGGCGCAGATAGGCCAGGTAGGCCTTGTCGTCGCACATGCTCTTGCCCGGCGAATCGGACAGCTTGGCGACCGGCTGGCCGTTGCAGCGGACCATCTTGATGACGATCTGCAGCGGCCGGTAGCCGAGGTCGTTGGTCAGGTTGGTGCCGACGCCGAAGGCGAGCCGGCAGCGATCGCGGAACCGCTCGTAGAGCTGCAGCACCTTCGGGATGTCGAGCGCGTCCGAGAACACCAGCACCTTGGTGCGCGGGTCGCAGCGGTTCGCCTCGTAGTGGCTCAGCATGCGCTCGCCCCATTCGAAGGGATCGCCCGAATCGTGGCGCGCGCCGTCGAACAGCTTGCAGAAGTACATGTCGAAGTCGCGCAGGAAGGCGTCCATGCCGTAGACGTCGGACAGCGCGATGCCGAGGTCGCCGCGATATTCCTTGGCCCACATCTCCAGGCCGTAGATCTGCGAATCGCGCAGTCGCGGGCCGAGCGCCTGGCAGGCCTGCAGGTACTCGTGCGCCATGGTGCCGAGCGGCGTGATGCCGTGCTTCATCGCGTAATAGACGTTGCTGGTGCCGGCGAACTGCGCGCCCAGCCCGTCGCGCAGCGTCAGCGCCACCTCCTCGTGCCAGACCTTCGAGAAGCGGCGGCGCGTGCCGTAGTCGGCGATCTTGCAGTCGGCGAACTCGGGCTTCGCGCCGAGCAGCTTCATCTTCTCGCGCAGCCGCTCGCGGCCCTCGCCGTAGTCGGGCTCGCTCTGCGTGTTGCGGAAATAGACCTCGTTGACGATCGCCAGCACCGGGATCTCGAACAGGATCGTATGCAGCCAGGGGCCGCGGATCGCGATGTCGATCTCGCCGTTGCCCTTGGGCGAGGGCGAGATCTCGATGTACTTCTCGTTGAGATGGAACAGCGCCAGGAATTCGACGAAGTCGCCCTTGATGAAGCGCATCTGGCGCAGGTAGTCGAGCTCGACCTCGGTGAAGCGCAGATGGCACAGGCCGCGCACCTCGTCCCGGATCTCGTCGATATAGGGAACCAGGTCGACGCCGGGAGTCCGGCAGCGGAACCGGTATTCCACGTTGGCGGCCGGGAAGTGATGCAGCACCACCTGCATCATCGTGAACTTGTACAGGTCGGTGTCGAGCAGCGAAGTAATGATCATGATTCGGTGCCGCCGGGGGCAGCTTCAGCAAAATCGCGGGATCGGACGAGACCGAGCCGGCTACCCGCGTCGGCGCGCCGCCCCGTCTGCCTGCCGCATGTTACCCGAATGCGGGACCGACCATGCTCGCCGCCGCCTGCCGTCCCGGGCCTCGGGGACGTGTCGCGTCATCGACATAAACTAATCACGAAACAATATAAGACCGGCTGCGGGCTGCTGGATGCGGGTTTTCCTCATCAGTTACAATGCCGCATTTGGCGCAAAGCCTACCCCACACAGATAATCGCCAAGCAGGAGCGTTTTGAATGACTCACGTTGTGACCGAAGGCTGCATCAAGTGCAAGTACACCGATTGCGTCGATGTGTGCCCGGTGGATTGCTTCCGTGAAGGTCCCAATTTTCTCGCGATCGACCCGGACGAATGCATCGACTGCGCCGTGTGCGTGGCCGAGTGCCCGACCAATGCGATCTATGCCGAGGAAGACGTTCCCGGCGACCAGCAGCAATTCACGCCGCTCAATGCCGAGCTGGCCAAGGCGTGGCCGTCGATCACCAAGACCAAGCCCGCTCCCGGCGACGCCGACGAATGGAAGGACGTGCAGGACAAGCTGCACCTGCTCGAGCGCTGATCGCACCCGGCGGGCCCGCTGCTGCAGGCTCGCCGTTTCCGCAGAAAATTCGCGCAAAGGCTTGACACCCTCGTCATAGCCCCATAGAATCTCGTTTCTCTGCTGTTTGTTCCCCGATAGCTCAGTCGGTAGAGCGCCGGACTGTTAATCCGTAGGTCCCTGGTTCGAGCCCAGGTCGGGGAGCCAAGAATGCTGGCACGTCGTTTCAGGTGCGTCGGCAACGAACAAACGCAGTACCGATTTATTCCCCGATAGCTCAGTCGGTAGAGCGCCGGACTGTTAATCCGTAGGTCCCTGGTTCGAGCCCAGGTCGGGGAGCCAGACAGCGAAAGGCCCGTCATGCGACGGGCCTTTTTGCTTTTCGGCGCCGGCTCGCTCCTCCCCTCGTCGCAACCTCACCCTCCCCGCGCGATTCAGCCTCCGGCGCCCGAATCGCGAGGCGCGATTGGCCCGTGCCGGCCGTGCTAGAGTCGTCTTCCTCGCTCCTGCCCTGGCCATCGCCCATGAATCGTCTCGCCCTTGCCGTCGCCGCCTGCCTGGCCGCGCCGCTGCTTCCCGCGTCCGCGCACGCCGAGGAAGTCGCCAGCGTCAACACCAACTTCCGCCTGACCGGGTCCGATCGCGTGGTGGTCGAAGCCTACGACGACCCGCTGGTGCAAGGCGTGACCTGCTATGTCTCGCGCGCCCGCACCGGCGGCATCAAGGGCAACCTGGGCTTGGCCGAGGATCCGACCGAGGCCTCGATCGCCTGCCGCCAGGTGGGCACGATCGGCTTCACGCAGCCGCTCAAGCAGCAGACCGACGTGTTCAGCGAGCGCCTGTCCTTCGTGTTCAAGACCCTGCACGTGGTGCGGGTGGTCGACAAGAAGCGCAATACCCTGGTCTACCTGACCTACAGCGACCGGATCGCCAGCGGCAGCGCGAAGAACAGCGTCACGGCCGTGCCGGTGCCCGCGGGCACGCCGATCCCGCTCAAGTAAGGCCGCGCGGCCCGATCCTCACGCCCGCCTCGCGATGCGCTCCGCCCGCCTCCCCGATGCCGCCCGCTACTGGCGCACGCCCCTGCTGCCGGATGCCGATCTCGTCACGGCCAGCTACCGCGAGCACCGTTTCGCGCCGCACTGGCACGAGGCCTACACCGTGCCGGTGATCGAGAGCGGCGCCGAGCGTTATGCCTACCGCGGCGGCCGGCGCCTGGCCGATACCGGCAGCGTGCCGATCATCAATCCCGGCGAAGTGCATACCGGCTCGCGCGCCACCGAGGATGGCTGGCGCTATCGCGTCTCCTACGTGCCGGTCGCGTTCCTGCGCGCGCTGGCCGACGAGATCGCCGGCTCGCCGCAGCCCGAACCCTGGTTTCCCGACGATGCGATCCACGACGCCGACTGCGCGCGACGCCTGGTGATCGCGCACCGGCTGCTCGAGGCCGGCGGCGTCGCCACCGAAGCTCACGACCATGACGGCGAACTGGCCGACGTGGCACTCGCTGCCGCGCCCTTCGCATCCGGCGGCGCCGATCCGCTGGCCGCCGAAACGGCCCTGCTCGACGCGCTCTCGACCCTGCTGGTGCGTCATGCGCTGAGCCGGCCCCGCGCCGGTGCGCCGGCTGCGGACGAACCGCGCGTGGCACGCATGCGCGAGCGGCTCGCCGCCGACCTGCTGGGCCCCGCCACGCTCGCCGAGGTGGCGCAGGCGGCCGGCCTGTCGCCGTTCCACGCGGCGCGCCTGTTCACGCGCAGCACCGGCATGGCGCCGCATGCCTGGCGCAACCAGCTGCGGTTGCAGCGCGCGCTCGCGCCGCTGCGCGCGGGTGTGGCCGTCGCGCAGGTCGCGGCCGCCAGCGGCTTCGTCGACCAGAGCCATTTCACGCGCCACTTCAAGCGGATGTTCGGCGTGCCGCCGGGCCGCTGGCAGGGCGAGCGCAGCTAGCCGGGGCCCCGCCCTTTCGTCGCGCAAGAACGTACAAGACCCGCCTGCGGCGCCCCGTTATGCTCGGCGCTCCAGGAGGATTTCCCGTTGAACCCGTCCCATCCCAGCCCGCTCGATTCCCCCGCCACGCGGCGCCCGCTGCGCGAATTCGCCGATGGCGCGCGCGACACCTTTCCGATGATGGTCGGCGCCGCGCCCTTCGGCGTGATCTTCGGCACGCTCGTGACGGCCGGGCCGCTGGCCTGGTGGCATGGCGAGCTGATGTCGCTGGTGGTGTTCGCCGGCTCCGCGCAGTTCATCGCGGCCGGCCTGCTGGCGGGCGGCGCCGGCGCGCTGGTGGTGATCGCCACCACCCTGGTGGTGAACCTGCGCCACCTGCTCTATTCGGCCACGCTCGCGCCCTATGTCGCCCATCTGCCGCTGCGCTGGCGCGCCACGCTCGGCGCGCTGATGACCGACGAGGTGTTCGCGGTCGCCTACGCGCGCTACCGCCACACGCGCCCCGGCGAACTCGGCCCGCATTACTTCTTCGGTTCGGGCCTGGCGATGTACCTGAACTGGCAGGCCTGGACCCTGGTCGGTTTGCTGTTCGGCGCGGCCTTCCCGGGCCTGCAGGCGCTCGGGCTCGATTTCGCGATGGCCGCGACCTTCATCGCGATCGTGGTGCCGCAGTTGGCTGCCTTGCGCTACCTGGCCGCGGCCGTCACCGCCGGCGTGGTGGCCCAGCTCTGCCACGCGCTGCCCTACAAGCTCGGCCTGCTGGCCGCCGTGGTGGCGGGCGTGGCGGTGGGCGTCGCGCTCTCGCTGCGCGACCACGGACGTGCGCGCCGCCGCGTGGAGGCCGCCTCGTGAACTACCTGCTGATCCTGCTCGGCATGGCCGCCGTCACCTACGCGATCCGTACCACGCTGTTCCTGTTCGGCGAACGGCTGGTGTTTGCGCCGCTGGTGCGCACCGCGCTCGGCTTCGTGCCGGTCACGGTGCTGACCGCGATCGTGGTGCCGATGACCCTCGCGCCGCACGGCGGCGGACTGGAACTCTCGCTGCGCAATCCGCAACTGGTCGGCGGCGTCGCCGCCGTGATCGTCTCGGCCGCCACGCGCCGGCCCTTGCTGACGATCGCGGTCGGGCTCGCGGTGTTCTTCGCCTGGCAGGGCCTGGTGATCCCGCGCTGGCTGCCGGCCTGAGCGCGCCGCGCTGGCGCCAGCGCCGGTACCTGCCGCGCCGGCCGGCGCGGCCTCAAGTTTCCCCGCCCGCTGCCGATATAGGAGGAAAACCCTCCTGGCGCCGATCGCGACGCAGCCGGGGCAGCCGCACGCGCGAACGCCCCGCCGGCACGAACGGCGCATGCCGGCGCCCACTCGGCGCCGGCAGCCACCGCGTACCGAGAGATTCATGGGCCACATCACGCTGTCGATCAAGGACGACACCATTGCGTCGCTACGCAAGGACTTCGACGCGTTCGTGCGTGTCTCGCTGAAACTCGATCCGCAGTTCGCGACCCCGTCCTTCGAGGACTTCCTGCGCGCCAAGCTGCTCGACAACATGGTGCCGCTGACCGAGCACGCCGTGCAGCGCATGCTGCAGGGCGGCCAGTACGCCTGGGCCAAGCGCACGCTGGACAAGGAATTCCCGAACGTCGTCGAGATCCTGATGCGCCAGGCCGAAACCTTCGGCTTCGGTTTCGCCTCGCGCAGCGAATGGACCCCCGAGGAACTGGCCAAGGCCTGCCACGACTGGGCCGCCGCGATCGTCTCGGAGGCGCAGGGCGACGCCGCCCTGGTCGACCCGCTCGCAGGCCAGATCAAGTCGGCGGTGCACGACATCCAGACCCTCGAGGAGCGCATGCAGACGCCAGCCTGGCGGCTCGCTGAATCGCTGCGCCAGCGCGTCTACGAGGCCAAGCTGGCCTGCGAGATGAGCGTGGGCAGCACCGCGCGCGAGAAGCTCGGCGAGCTGCGCGGCCTGCTGCGGCTCGGGCTCGCGCATGGTTCGTTCCAGAAGCAGGAAGCCCAGCAGATCATGGAATACCTGCGGCTGCTCAAGCCGGAGATCTTCGTCGAGGAGCCCTACGACGTGTTCTCGCGGCTGGCCGCCTGGCTGCGCGGCATCTTCATGGTGGCCACGCCGCCCAAGGCGCCGGCCACGCAGAACCCGCCGCGCCAGCCGCAGCAGCGGCCATAGGCGAGAGCGGGCGCGCCGCGCCCGCCGCCACGACAACGAGCCGGAACCCGTTCCAGACGGCTCCCGGCCCGCGCCGCGCAAGCGACCTGCAAGCGGTCTACAAGCGGCCTAATCGGCGAGGCTTACTGGCCGCCCGAGCCCGGGCTGCCGTTACCGGCCGGCGACATGCCGCTGGTATTGCCGTTCACCGCGTCGCCCGCCTTCGAATTCGCGCCGTGCGCGGAACTGTTGGCGCGCGTCTTCGAGTGCGACTTCGTCGAGTGATGCATGCCGGTGCTGCCCTTGCCGTTCATGCCGCTCATGCCGTTGGTCGAGCCATTACCCGGTGCGGTCGGCGCCGCATCGGTACCGCCCGTCTGGCCGCCGGAATTGGCGCCTTGCGAGCCGCCGCCCATTCCACCACCACCCGCCGCACCACCGCCGGCACCCCCAGCAGCCGCGCCGCCGCCCCCCGCTCCACCGGCCGCGCCACCGCCGCCGGCCTGGGCCATCGCGGAAGTCGCCGCGAACACGGTGGTCGTCACCAGCGCGGCACCCATCAGCATCTTGCGAATCCTGGACATGAGATTTCTCCTCGGGGAAAGTGTTCGACGCGGCTTCGAACCCGGCCGCGCCGCCTTGCCGCGACATGCGGCAGGCTTCAGGAAAGACCGGCCCTCACGACAGCCGGTTCGCCGCGAGCCCCGACTGTTACCCACCGTTTCATTTGCTTGCGGCTCGTCCACATCTGCTTACAGTGGCGGGCGCGAAAGCGGAAACGGCAGGTCGCGCCGGGGTTTGCGCGATCTGCATGACGCAGCGAACGTGCCCGTCGCGCGCGCCCGCCCGCGCACCGCCGCGCAAGGCGCTCGCCGCCGCCGGCGCGCTGGCTTATGATGCGAGCCTTGCTTTTTTACATGGGCGCGTCATCGGCGCCCCGAACGATGCCCAACCTCGATTTCACCCTGACCGGCGATTACGTCGAACTGCACAACCTGCTCAAGATCACCGGCGTGGCCGACAGCGGCGGCTCCGCCAAGGTGCTGGTCGCCTCGGGCGCGGTGCGCGTGGACGGCGCCGTCGAGCTGCGTAAGACCTGCAAGATCCGCGCGGGCCAGGTGGTGCTGTTCCAGGACACGCGCATCGCCGTGCACGGCGCCTAGGCGCTTCGCGCCGCCGACACGGGCGCCGCGCGCGGCCGCGTCGGCAACCCGCTT
>NZ_VWWK01000161.1:0-15567 GCF_011753035.1 Burkholderia sp. Ax-1720
TTCCACCGCTTCGGCGGCGAGGGCGGCGTGACCGGCGTGGTGCTGCTGGCCGAATCGCACATCACCATCCATACCTGGCCCGAGCATGGTTTCGCCGCCGTCGACGCGTTTCTGTGCGGGGCGGCGCGCGCCGACGAGGCCGTCGACGCGATCGCCGGCGCGCTCGCGGCTCGTATCGCGCAACGGCGGCGCATCGAGCGCGGCCTGGCTGGGGCCACGCCGGCGGCGGCCCTGCCCGCGAATTCGAATTGACGCTCGAACCCGTGCCGATTTAGGATGGCACCAGTCTTCGGGATAGACCCGGAGCGTTCCAACTCTTGAGGGAGCCTCATGAGCACGCAGTCCAGGCGCTTCGACGCGCTCGTCTTCATTGGTCGTTTCCAGCCGCCCCACCGTGGTCACCTGCATGTCCTGAAGGCCGCCCTGGCCCAGGCGCCGCGCGTATGCGTGCTGGTCGGCTCGACCGATCGCCCCCGCACCATCAAGGATCCGTTCTCGTTCGACGAGCGCCGCCAGATGCTCGAGTCGATGCTCGACGCCGACGAGCGCGAGCGCGTCATGATCGTCCCGGTGCAGGACTCCATGTACAACGACACCGACTGGGTCCGCTGGATCCAGCAGGCGGTGGCCGCCGCGCTCGGCGAGGCCGCCGCCACCGGCCGCGTGGGCCTGATCGGCCACGAGAAGGACGCCTCCTCGTACTACCTGCGCATGTTCCCGCAATGGCCCTTCGTCGAGGTCGAGCCGAACGAGGACATCTCCGCCACCGAGATCCGCGCGCAGTATTTCGCCGAGCGCCCGAACAGCTTCGTGTCCTGGGCCGTGCCCGCGCCGGTGTTCGCCTGGCTCGAGCAGTTCCAGGCGCGGCCCGAGTTCGCGCAGCTCAAGTCGGAAGCCGAGTTTATCGCCGCCTATCACCGCAAGTGGGCCGCCGCGCCCTACGCGGTCACCTTCGTGACCGTCGACGCGGTGGTGGTGCACTCCGGCCATATCCTGCTGATCCGCCGCCGCAGCGCGCCGGGGCAGGGCCTGTGGGCGCTGCCGGGCGGCTTCGTCGAGCAGGACGAGCGCATCGACGCGGCCTGCATCCGCGAGTTGCGCGAGGAAACCGGGCTCAAGCTGCCCGAGCCGGTGCTGCGCGGCTCGCTCAAGGACCGCCAGGTGTTCGACCACCCAACGCGTTCGCTGCGCGGGCGCACCATCACGCACGCCTCGCTGTTCCACTTCCCGACCGGCGAGCTGCCGCGCGTGAAGGGCAGCGACGATGCCGACAAGGCGCGCTGGGTGCCGCTCAACGAGTTCGAGACGATGCGCGAGCGCATGTTCGAGGATCACTTCGACATCGCCTATCACTTCCTCGGCAAGCTCTGATTCTCATCGTTCGCGCTTCACCGTAGTTCACGCGCCCGGCCACGCCGGGCGCGAACGGCCCGCCAGGATAGACCCGGCGGTCTTCCCCCAAGGTCCAGAGGAGCTCTGACCATGCACAACACCGAAGCCGGCGGCCTCGCCGCGATCCTTGCCAACCCGATCCTCAACACGGATTCGTACAAGGCCTCCCACTACCTGCAATATCCGCCCGACGCGACGGCGATGTTCTCCTATGTCGAGTCGCGCGGCGGCCGCTACGAGCGCACGCTGTTCTTCGGCCTGCAGATGCTGCTCAAGGAATACCTGTACCGGCCCGTCACGCACGCGATGGTGGACGAGGCGCGCGATTTCTTCGCGCTGCACGGCGAGCCCTTCAACGAGGCCGGCTGGCGCCGCGTGGTGGAGCGCTACGACGGCTACCTGCCGGTGCGCATCCGCGCGGTGCCGGAAGGCTCGGTGGTGCCGGTCGGCAATGCGCTGATCACGGTCGAATGCACCGATCCCGAGCTGTTCTGGCTGGCGTCCCACGTCGAGACCATGTTGCTGCGCATCTGGTACCCGGTGACGGTCGCCACCCGCAGTTGGCATCTGCGCCAAACGATTCGGCACTGGCTCGAACGCGGCGACGAGGATCTCTCGCAACTGCCGTTCAAGCTCCACGATTTCGGCGCGCGCGGCGTGTCGAGCGCGGAGTCGGCCGCGATCGGCGGCGCCGCGCACCTGGTCAGCTTCATGGGCTCGGACACGGTGCTCGGCGTGCTGGCTGCCAACCGCTTCTATCGCGAGCCGATGGCGGCCTATTCGGTGCCGGCGGCCGAGCACAGCACGATTACCTCCTGGGGCCGCGACGGCGAGCTCGAAGCCTACCGCCATGTGCTGGCGCGCTGCGCGAAACCGGGCGGCATCGTCTCGGTGGTGTCCGATTCCTACGACCTGTTCGCCGCGCTCGACCTGTGGGGCGGTCCCTTGCGGCAGCAGGTGATCGACTCGGGCGCCACCCTGGTGGTGCGCCCCGATTCGGGCGACCCGGAAACCATCGTGCTGGCCACCGTGCGCGCGCTCGACGCCGCCTTCGGCGCGAGCGTGAACCGCAAGGGGCGCCGCGTGCTGAACCATGTGCGCGTGATCCAGGGCGACGGCGTCAACGAGGCCTCGATCGAGGCCATCCTGGCATCGCTCGACGCGGCCGGCTATTCGGCCGGCAACGTGGTGTTCGGGATGGGCGGCGCGCTGCTGCAGCAGGTGGATCGCGATACGCAGCGCTTCGCGATGAAGTGCTCGGCGATCCGGCGCGGCGAGGTCTGGCACCCGGGCGGCAAGGACCCGGTCACCGATCCCGGCAAGCGCTCCAAGCAGGGCAGGCTGACGCTGCAGCGCCATCGCGGCACCGGCGCCTATCGCACGGTGGCGATGCCGGCCGCATGGGACGACCACGCGGTCGAGGGCGAATGGGAGGATGCGCTGCGCACCGTGTTCGATACGGGGCGCCTGCTGGAGGAGGTGACGCTGGCCGAGGTTCGCGCGCGTGCGCACGCGCATGAAGCCGTGAGCGAGGCGCGGCAGCTCGAGGCCGAGGACGTGCCGGCCCCGCTCGCCTGAGGCGGCGAGCGGCGGTGCGCCCGGCGCCGGTTCAGGCCGAGCGCGCCGCGAAAGCCCGCCCGCAAGCCAGCCGGATGCGGCTGGCGATGCGCATGAAGGCGAGCCAGTTCTGCGCCCAGACGCCTTCGCCATAATCGCGGCCCGGGCCCGCATCGCCCGGCAACTGGTCTGAGATGCCGGTCGGCTCGAGCTTGCGGGTCCAGTCGGCGGTGCGAAACAGCATGTCCCACCACGGGAACAGCACGCCGAAGTTGCAGCCATAGGCCACGCCGGTATGCCCATACTCGACCGCGTGATGGCGTCGATGGAAGGCCGGGCTCACCAGCAGCCGCTCCAGCAGCCAGCCGTAGGACAGGCGCGCATTGACGTGCTGGATGCTCTGCAGGGTATTGCCGACGGCCACCAGCACCACGTACTGGCCCGGCTGCACGCCGATCAGCAGCGCCAGCAGGGCGAAGAACGCGGCCTGGATCAGCACGTCGAGGAAGTGGTTGCGGTCGTCGTTCCAGAACGACATGCGGCGCTGGCTGTGATGCACCGCATGCAGTTCCCACCACACGCCGAAGCGATGCTGCCAGCGGTGGTACCAGTAGCCGGCGAAGTCGAGCGCGACCGCGTAGATCGCGAACGAGACCAGCGGCCGGTCCGAGACGCCGGGCCAGAACTCGTCGAGATTGACGTTCCAGACGCGATGCACCTGCATCCAGGTCTCGGCGTGGTTGAACAGCGGCTGCAGGTAGACGAAGAACAGGCCGTTGACCACGCCGAGCTTGGCGATCCAGGTGTACCAGACGTCGGCGCGCACCGCGCGGCGCTCGGGCCAGCGCTCGATCGGCCGCCAGGCCTCCAGCGGGCGCAGCAGCGCCCAGGTCAGCGCGATCTCGCAGACCGCGACGATCACCCAGTACAGCGCGTCGTAGATGTCCTCGTCGTAGTCCATCAGGTGGGCGCGGAACAGCAGCGGCTGCACCAGGTCCACGTAGAGCGCCGTCTGCGCGGTGCCGATCAGGTTGTCGGCCGAAGCCAGCAGCACGTCGATCATGGCGGGCCCGCCTCAATCCGGGTTGGGCGCGTAGACTGGCGCGCGGTCGGCGAAGAACAGGCCGTGCGGCGAGCGGCCGACGGCGATCGTGCTGACCAGCTTGCGCGTGGCCAGGTCGATCACGCCGACATGGCGCGAGAAACGGAAGGTGACCCACAGGAAGCGCTTGTCGGCCGACAGTTCCATGTCGTCGGGGCCGGGCATCAGGCCGGTGATGTCGCCGGTGTTGGTCAGGGCCGTGTAGTCGAGCACGCTGATGGTGCTGTCGACGCGATTGGTGACGGCCACGTGGCGGCCGTCGTCGAGCGAGCGGAAGTTGTGCGCGCCGCGGCCGGTATGGATCTTCTTCACCACCTGGTGCGTGACGCAGTCGACCACCGCCACGTCGTCCTCGCCGGTCATGCCCACAAGCAGGTAGCGGTTGCCGGGCGTCATCCACAGCCCGGCCGGGTCCTGGCCCACGTGCATGCGCCAGTCGACGGTCTGGGTCGGCAGGTCGATCGCGGCGATCTCGCCCGATTCCTGCAGCGAGACGTAGACGGTGCGATTGTCCATCGAGAAGGTCATGTGGCTCGGCATCTTCTCGAGCGGCAGGCGCCGGGCCAGCGTGAAGTGCAGCGGCGCCTCGTAGTGATAGATGTCGACGCGATCGAGCCTCAGCGCATTGGTGACGAACCAGTGGCCGTCGGGCGAGAAGCCGAGTTGATAGGGGTCCTCGATATCCTGCAGCGTGCCCTCGACGCGGCCGGTGGGCGGGTCGACGAACATCAGGTTGTCGGACACCGAGTTCGCGATGATCAGGGTCTTGCCGTCGGGCGTGATCATCAGGTGATGCGGCTCCTTGCCGGCGGGCAGGGTGGCCACCACCTTGCGCGAAGCCTCGTCGATCAGGTTCAGCCTGGCTTCGCCCGAATCGAGCACCACCACGTTGTCGGCATGGGCGGCCAGCGGGGCGCCGGCGGCGCAGAAGAGGGACAGCAGCAGCACGCGCAGGCGCGCGGCGGGGGAGCGGAACATCGGGACTTCCTGGTGCGAGCGTGACGAAAGCGGCGCCGCGCGGCGGTGACGGCGAGGGTCTCGCGTGTCGCGCGCTGGGCTGACGCGCAACTTACCGGGCAGCCCGATGAGCGTCCAATGCATTGTGCGGATGAAACGATGAGCGCCGCGTATGAGTGGAACAATCGCGCCTGCGCGCCGCAATGACGGCCTGGCGCGCGCATCAATCGATCGTCGCGCCGCAAGCCGATGCGATCGGAATCGAAACCGGTCGCAAGCGCGATGCGGGGTGATCGTGGGGATGGCGGCAGGCGGCTGAAAGCCGTTTGTCGAACTGCTTGTATCGGCAACCAGTTGGGCAGGCCCCGGCGCGGCTCAGCGCAGCGTGCCGAACAGGCCGCCGAGCGCGGCGCGCAGCAGCTCGCCCGAGGTCGGCCGGCTCACGAAGCTCATGGCCGGCGCGTAGGTCAGCTCGAAGATCAGCGCGCCGAGCGTTTCGGCATCGACCGAGAGCGCGGGATCGAGCCCGCGCAGACGCTCGCCGAGCGTGCGCCAGTGCGAGCGCAGCACCGCTTCCTGCGAGGCGCGGAAGGTGTCGGCGGGCTTGGCGTGGCGCGCGTATTCGAGCACCAGCAGCGGCCAGCTGCCCAGGCGCGAATGCCGGTCGGCCCAGCCGGCGATCCGCTCGATCGCATCAGCCAGCGTGGCGGCGCCGTCGATCGCCGCGTGCAGGTCGGCGAGGCTGCGCTGCCCATGCGCTTCCAGCACTTCCAGGAACAGCGCTTCCTTGCCCGGGAAGTTCGAGTAGACCGCGCCCTTGCTGAAGCCGGCCACCTCGGCGATGCGGTCGAGCGAGGTGGCCGCGTAGCCGTCGCGCGCGAACAGCGCGGCGGCTACCTCCAGCAGCCGATGGCGGGTTTGCGCCTGGCTTTCCTCGCGCGTCAGTCTGGCCATGCCTGTCTCCGTCGAATCGGAATCTCGATTGAATGCCGGGCAGTATACAGATACCATCGAGTATCCGAATCGTCCCGAGCCGTTCCATGTACAAGAAAGGTACCGCCCTCGAATTGCAGTTTTCGCCGCGCCGGCTCGGCGAGGCGCGCGGGCAGCCGCTGAGCCTCGGCCTGAGCGGCGAGGACGCCGGGCGCCTGTACCGCGCGCTCGACGCCTACCTGGGCGCCGCGCCGGCCCATGGCGCGGAGCCGCTGGTGGTGAGCCTCGACGACGAGGGCGAGGTCCTTGCGCCGGTGCCTGCTCACGCGCTCGATGCCACCGCCGCCGTGGCCGAGCCCAAGCAGCCAGTGCCGGCCGCCGTCGAATTCCGCCAGTTCGTCTGCCTGATCTGCGGCTGGATCTACGACGAAGCCAGCGGCGATCCCGAGCATGGCCTCGCGCCGGGCACGCGCTGGGAGGCGGTGCCCGACGACTGGCGCTGCCCGCTTTGCGACGTCGGCAAGGAAGACTTCGCCCTGATGGCGTTCTGATTCGTTCATCCGCTTCGTTTGCGATCCGGCTTCGCGACATGCGCAAGCCGCTTGCTTTCGTTTTGCCGACGCACCGCCGATCCCGCATGACCGGCGCCTGCCTGCCGCGCGTTTTCTTCGATTGCCTGCCGCGTCGAACGAATTATCGGCAAGCAGGCCACGATTGACTTCGTTCGCTATCGAACCGTTTCGAGCGCCGCCGGCCGCTGTGTCCCGGCCCATCTGCATTTCCCGCCACGCGGCTCGATTCCACCAAGCATTTCGCAAGCCCGCCGTGATCGTCCTTTAAGATGACGACACCGCCACCATCTGCGTATTCCATTGCGCCCAGAGTGTCCCGATGATCCATTCCTCCCGTTCGACGTCGGATTCCGAACGCCCGAAAGCGCAGGCGATCGCGCTCGGCGTGCTCTACACAGCACTCGTCGCGCTCGCGCTGTGGGTAATCCGCGAATTCCTGCCGGCCGTGGCCTGGGCCGGCGTGATCGCCATCGCGCTGTGGCCCGCGCTGCGCCGCATCGACGAGGTGCCCTGGCTGTCGGGGCGCCACACCGTGGTTTCGATCGTGCTGACCTCGGCGGTCGGCCTGCTGCTGGTGGTGCCGGTGGCGGTGGCGGTGGTGCAGGCCGCGGGCCAGGTCCACGAGGTGTTCGCCTGGGTGCGCGACGCGCGCCTGAACGGCATCCCGGTGCCCGACGCGGTCTCGCACCTGCCGTTCGGCGCGCAGCAGGTCAGCACCTGGTGGCAGGCCAACCTGGCCCAGCCGCTGCATGCGCCCACCGGCGTGAAGGCCATGAACAGCGAGGCCTTCGTCAGCTACGGCAAGGCCTTCGGCTCGCGCGTGGTGCATGCGGCGGTGCTGTTCGGCTTCATGCTGGTGACGCTGTTCGTGATCTTCCGGGCCGGACCGAACATCTCGGTATCGCTGATGCGCGGCGTGCAGCGCGCGTTCGGCGCCAACGGCGCCTCGCTGATCCAGCGCATGGCCTCGGCCATCTACGGCACGGTGACGGGGCTGGTGGTGGTGGGCCTCGGCGAGGGCGCGCTGCTCGGCATCGCCTATGCGTTCGCGGGCGTGCCGCACGCGGCGCTGCTGGGGCTGGTGACGGCGGTGGCCGCCATGCTGCCGTTCTGCGCGCCGATCGTGTTCTGCGGCGCCGCGATCTGGTTGTTCCTGATGCAGGGCGCGACGGGCTGGGCGATCGGCCTGGCCGTGTTCGGCTTCGTGGTGGTGTTCGTCGCCGAGCACTTCGTGCGCCCGGTGCTGATCGGCGGCTCGGCGCGCCTGCCGTTCCTGCTGGTGCTGTTCGGCATCCTCGGCGGTGCCGAGACCTTCGGCCTGCTGGGCCTGTTCATCGGCCCCGCGCTGATGACGGTGCTGACCGTGCTGTGGACCGAATGGATCCACTGAGGATCCGCCTCGATCGTTGCGCGCGCAACGCATCGACCTTCCCGGGCACATGCCGGCGCGCCCGTTCGCACGCGAGGGCCGGCCGATTTTCGACGCGGGGTTTTAAAGTTTTCCACATTCGTGTCGTCGAGGTGGATTAGGATGCGGAAATGACGACCGATCGTGTTGGCCGGGTTCTGACCGGCCTGCTAGCCCCGCCCCCGCGTTCCTCCCTCGCCGCGCTGCCGTTCGCCGCGAGCCTGCTGTTGTCGGGCTGCTCCTGGTTCGGCTGGCTGCATCATCCCTCGTTCTCGTACGCGAAGCTGCCGGTGCCGAAGGCCGCTTCCCAGCCGGGCGCCACCCAGCAGCGCGTGGTGGGCGCGGGCGGCAATCCCGCCAGCGTCTGGATGGTGCGCAACGGGACCGGCACTTGCTACAACTACCTGCTCCAGCACGGCAACGAGCATCGGCCCTACTACGTGGTGTTCGACCGTCACGGCATCGTCACGCATCATGGTTTCGCCACCTGCATGGAGGCGGACCGGCAAGGCCTGCTCAAGCGCGCGGCGCCGGTTTCCTGAGGTCTTCCCGCTTTTCCCGCAGCACCCGGCGGCCCGCTCGCCTCCGTCGCCCGGTCATTACCGGGCGCTCTCGTCGATTTCCTGCCGCCGGCCCGGCTCAGGCCAGCGTGTCCACCACGCCGCCATCCACGCGCAGCGCGGCGCCCGTGGTGGCCGACGCCTGCTGCGAGCACACGTACACCACCATGTTCGCGACTTCCTCGGTGGTCGCCGGCCGCTGCAGGATCGAGCTGGCGCGCTGGGTGCGCACGAACTCCACCGCCACCTCGTCGACCGTCTTGCCTTCCTGGTCGGCGGTTTCCTTGAGCATCACCTTCACGCCTTCCGACATGGTCGGGCCCGGCAGCACCGAGTTGACCGTCACGCCGCTGCCGGCGGCGAGCTTGGCGAGGCCGCGCGCGATCGACAACTGCGCGGTCTTGGTGAAGCCGTACTGGATCATGTCGGCCGGGATGTTGAGCGCCGATTCCGACGAGATGAACACCACCCGGCCCCAGTCGCGTTCGAGCATGGCCGGCAGGTAGTGGCGCGAGAGCCGCACGCCCGACATCACGTTCATCTGGAAGTAGTGCTCCCATTCCCCGTCGTCGATCTCGAAGAAGGGCTTCGGGCCGTAGATGCCGGCATTGTTGACCAGGATGTCGACGGCCGGGACCGCCTCGATCAGGGCCTTGGCGCCGGCCGCGCCGGACAGGTCGCTGGGCACGCCCGAGGCGTTCACGCCGGGCACGGAGGAGCGCAGCGTGGCCAGCGAGGCATCCACCGAACGCTCGCTGCGTCCGTTGATGATCAGGGTCGCGCCGGCGCGCGCGAGGCCTTCCGCGATGGCATAGCCGATGCCGCTGGTGGAGGCGGTGACGAGGGCGGTCTTGCCGGTCAGGTTGATTTGCATGATTCGGAGTCCCTGGAAGCGTGGAAACGGTGTGCCGCGGGTGTGCCGCGCGTCGCTGGCTGCGCGCGCACGGCACAGGATGCATCAGCTCGGGCGAATCGCCTCGCACGCGGCGGCGGCCGGGCCGGATTGCATGATCCGCCGGCCGCGGTCGGTTCGGTGCGTTCGCCTCATTCCTTCACGTAGCACGGATAGGCCAGCTTGGCGGCCCGCGTGGCGGCGAGGTCGAGCGTGATCGCGCGCAACGGGGCGGCCTGCGAGGTGGTGCCGAGCGATTCGCCCGTCGGTGACATAGCAAAACCGGTGCCGCCGAATTCGAGCGTCGGCGCGGCGCGTCCGTGGCGGTTCGAGCTGACCAGGGCCGCGCCGGCCACGATCGCCGCCATCGCGCCGGCCGTGAACCAGTGCTGCACGGCGTGGCCGGTGGCGCGCGGCGTGACGATCAGGTCGGCGCCCAGGCGTCCGTAGGCGCGCGCATGCTCGTTGAAGAACAGCTCGGTGCAGAGCAGCACGCCCAGCTTCAGCTTGCCGACCGTCGCGCATTCGAAGCCCTCGCGGCCGCGCTCGAACCAGCTCGCCTCGTGCCAGCCCGGTTCCTCGGGAAAGAACTTCTTGTGATGCAGGTAGCGATAGGCGCCGCCCTCGATCACGAAGGCCTCGTTCGCCAGGCGCCGCGCCTGCGCCACCGGCCGCGAGGACAGCACCGCCCCCACCTGCAACCGGCCCAGCGCCGCCAGGGCCTCCTCGTGCAGCGCCACGCTGCGCGCGGCCGCCTCGGCATCGTAGTCGGGCGTGATGGCCAGCCATGGGCCGAAGGGCATCTCGTTGGTGACCAGCAGGTCGGCCTGTTCGGCATCGACGGCACGGCGGATCGCCTCCCAGGCCGCGCCGCTCGGCTGCAGGCCGTCGGGCCACTGCACGTAGAGGATCCTGGCTGTCCCTGTCTGCATCGCTGCTCCCTGGCGTGGAAAGGAAGGCGGGGCCGGTTGTCCGGCTGCCCGGCGAGGCTGAAAGCTTTTTGTAGTCGTGCTCGGCACGAGGCGCCTTCACGATTTTTCGACGATCGAAAAAAATTTTGCATCGACCGGGAATAAACGCGCGGACCCTGTGTTCGCCCTCATGTATCCCAAGCGCTCAGCCGCGAATCGCCGACGACAGCCTGGGTATGGTCCGGCCTTCGCCTCACCGCATGAAAGGTGAACGAAGTGGGGACTCCCGTCAATGCAATGCCTCTGGAGAAGTCAGATGAAGTTGAAATCGCTTGTCGCCGCCGCCCTGGCCTGTACCGCCATCTCGGGCGTGAGCTCGGCCTTCGCGCAGGACAACGCCGCCGCCGCGCCGGCCGCGCCGATCAAGAACGTGGTGCTGGTGCATGGCCTGTATGCCGACGGTTCGAGCTGGGCGAAGGTGATTCCGCTGCTGCAGGCCAAGGGCCTGCACGTGACGGCGGTGCAGAACCCGACCACCTCGTTCGACGCCGACGTCGACGCGGTCAAGCGTGCGCTGGCGGCCCAGGACGGCCCGACCCTGCTGGTCGCGCATTCCTACGGCGGCATGGTGATCAGCCAGGCCGGCGACGATCCGAAGGTGGCGGGGCTGGTCTATATCGCGGCGCGCGCGCCCGATGCCGGCGAGGACTACCCGGCCTTGACCAAGAAATTCCCGGCCGCCCCGGCCTCGGCGGGCCTGCAATGGTCGGCCGACGGTTTCGGCAAGCTCTCGGAACAGGCCTTCGTGCACGACTTCGCCGGCGACCTGCCGCCCGAGGAGGCACGCGTCTACTACGCCGTGCAGCAGCCGATGGGCAAGCCGGTCACGATGGCGAAGACCACCGTGGCCGCCTGGCACGACAAGCCGACCTGGTACGCGGTGTCGACCGAGGATCGCACCATCAACCCCGACCTGGAACGCTTCATGGCCAAGCGCATGCACGCGCACACCATCGAGATCCAGTCGAGCCACGTGTCGCTGATCTCGCATCCGGCCGCGGTGGCGAACCTGATCCTGGAAGCGACGGGCGAGGCGAAGTAAGGCGGGGCGGGGCGGCAGGCGCGAGCGCGAAGCGGCGCTCGCGCCTGCCGCCGTTCGTCATTGCGGCGTGACGCTGCGCATCCAGCGCGCGATATCGCCGACCACCTGTTTCTCGATGCCGAAATAGCCGTGCGGCGACAAGGAGCTGCACGGATTCGACGACTGCGCGACGCCGCCCTCGACATGCAGGACGGTGGCCGCGCTGTTTTTCATGGCGGCGGCGATTTCGGGCGCGCGCGAGGGCGGTGCGACGGTGCAGGTATCGTCGCGATTGGCCACCACCAGGGCCGGCGCGCGCACGCGTTCGGGCCGCGCGTCGAACACCGTCTCGCCCGAATGCCCGACCACCGACACCGATTCGGTCAGCACGATGCCGGCCAGTTCGCCGTCGCGCGCGCTCGAGCCGGCCGCCATCGCGGCGATCGAGCCCTGGCTGGTGCCCATCGCCCAGAGCGGGCGATCGGTGAGCGTGTGCGCGTAGTCGAGGATCTCGCGCAGCACCTGCCGATAGGCCTCGGTGCTGCGCTCGCCGCGCATCGACTTGTGTCCGATCGCATCGACGATCACCACGCCGTAGCCGAGCCGGGCCCACAGCTCGCGCGTGCGCACCACGAAGTTGTTGTCGTGGCGGATCGCGCCGTCGCGTTCGATGTCGACGTCGCCGGCGCCGCCGGGGAACATCAGGATCACGCCGCGCATCGGGCCTGCCGGGCCGTAGAACAGCACGCGCTGGTGCTCGCCGCCGGGTAGCGGCAGGTCCTGCACGGCGCTTCGCGTGGCGAGATCGGCGCCGGCGGCGACGCTGGCGGGCGGCGGGGGCGGCACTTCGTCCGCTGACGGGCGGCGCGCGCTCGCGCCATGGGAGAAGCCGAGCGCGAGCAGCGCGGCGGCGAGGATCGACAAGCGGGACCGACGAATCATGTGCTGAGTACCACCGAGATAACTGGGACGAAAGCGGGGCGGCGCGATTGCACCGCGCGCCTAGCGTACGCCAGCGGCCGGGGCCGCGACCAATACATTTTCGGCGACGCCGCGATACGTTCGGCGTATGTCATCGGCGCAGGCCCGTCCGGCGGGCTCGCGTATCCCGATCGACATCGAATCGCAAGGAAAACGAAGCATCCAGAAAGGCGCCGCGCGATGTGCGCTCGGCCCGGCGCTCAGGCGCGCGTCGCGTCGAGCGCCTTCAGCACCTCGATGAAGGCCCGCAGCGCGGCCGGCACCTGGCGGTGGCCGGGATAGTAGAGGAACAGGCCCGGATAGACCGGGCACCAGTCGGCCAGCAGCGCGCGCAGCGACTTGTCGCGCAGATGGGGCAGCGCCAGCTTTTCCGGCACCATCGCGATGCCCAGCCCCTTCAGCGCGGCCTCGATCATCAGCTCGGTGCGGTTCAGCGTCAGCGCGCCCTGCACGTCGAGCGAGATCGCCTCGCCGTGGCGCTCGAATTCCCAGCGGTAAGGGCGGCCCGCCGGCGTGCGCGCGCGAATGCAGCGATGCTCGCGCAGTTCGTCCGGCGTGCGTGGCGCGCGGCGGCCCTGCAGGTAGGCGGGCGAGGCGACCGGCAGCATTCGCGACGGGCTGCCGAAGCGGATCGCGACCATGTCCCGGGGCACGTCGTCGCCGAGCCGGAAGCCGGCGTCGTAGCCTTCGGCGACGATGTCGACGAAGGCCGGCTCGGCCACCAGGTCGACCTCCACCTCGGGATAGCGCTCGATGAACACCGGCATCACGTGCCGGACCAGCAGCATCGATACGGTCTCCGAAGCAGTCAGCCGCAGCCGGCCGCCGGGCGCCTCGCGCGAGGCGCTGAGCTCGGCCAGCGCCTCGTCGAGGCCGGCCAGGATCGGCGCGAGCTGCGCCACCAGCCGTTCGCCGGCCTGGGTCGGCGAGACGCTGCGCGTGGTGCGGTTCAACAGGCGCGTGCCGAGGCGTTCCTCCAGCTCGCGCATCATGTGGCTCAGCGTCGAGGGCGCCAGCTCCAGCGCCTCGGCCGCCTTGCGGAAACTGCGCTGCGAGCTCACCGCGGCCAGCGCTCGCAGCTCGACTAGCGTGACGCGCTCATTCATGGGTTTTCGCCATCAAGGTATGCCGGTTCAGGGCGGTTATCGGCTCGCATTATCGCTGCTAAATTGCGTGCCGTTCCATCACCCCCACAAGGAGAGCGAGATGTCCCGAACCTGGTTCATTACCGGCATCGGCAGCGGCTTCGGCCGCGAGATGACGCAGCAGTTGCTGGCACGCGGCGATCGCGTGGCCGGCACGGTGCGCGACGCGCAGGCCGTCGCGGACCTGCGCGAGCGCCATGGCGATGCGCTCTGGAGCGCCACGCTCGACATGACCGACCTGCCGGGCATCCAGCGCGTGGTCGCGCAGGCCTTCGAGGTCTTCGGCCGAATCGACGTGATCGTCAACAATGCGGGCTACGGCCTGTTCGGCGCGGCCGAGGGCCTGTCCGACGCGCAGATCCGCCATCAGATCGACACCAACCTGATCGCGCCGATCCAGGTCACGCGAGCGGCCTTGCCGGGGCTGCGCGCCCAGGGCGGCGGCCGGATCCTGGCGATCTCCAGTTATGGCGGGCAGGCCACGCACCCGGGCGCCTCGCTCTATCACGCCAGCAAGTGGGGCATGGAGGGTTTCTTTGATGCGCTGTCCGCCGAGGTGGCGCCGTTCGGGATCGGCGTGACGATCGTCGAGCCGGGCGGCGCGCGCACCGCGTTCCGCCGCGCGGCGGGCCGGCATTTCGGTGCCGAGCTGGAAGCCTATCGCGATACGCCGGTGGGGGCCCTGTACGCGCGCTTGTCGGATCCCGGTTTCGTCGCCAGCGGCGATCCGGCGAAGATGGTGTCGATCATGATCGACAGCGTGGATCGCACGCCGGCGCCGAAACGCATCGCGCTCGGCCGCGATGCCTACACGATGATCCGCAATGCCTTGGGCGAGCGGCTCGCCGCCGTCGAGGCCGATCGTGAACTGGCGCATTCGACCGATTTCGACGCGCCGGCCTGAGCGGGCTATTGCGCGCGCGTGATTCAGGTGAGGCGAGTCGCGTCCCGCACTTCGACGATCGCGCGTTCGAGCCGCGTCACGGCCGCCTCCATGGACTCGGCCGGCACGTTGCCGTAGCCGAGCACCAGGCCGTTGTAGGCCGAGCTGTCCGAGCCGGGCAGGCAGAACGGCGAGAGCGCGCGCAGCACCAGGCCGTGCGCGCGCGCGGCCCGCTCGACCTCGACGTCGGCGACCGGCGCGTCGAGCCGTGCCGACAGATGCATGCCGCCGTCGCCGGCCGAGACCGTCAGCAGGCCGCCGAGCCGGCGCGTCAGCGCCTCGTGCAGCACGTCGCGGCGCTCGGCATAGACGCGGCGCATGCGGCGCAGGTGCCGGCTGAAATGGCCGGCCTCGATGAATTCCGCCAGCGCGAGGTGGTCGGCCAGCCGCCCGCGCGGCGACAGCGCCGAGGACACCTGCTCGAGCTCGGGCGCGATGGCGCCCGGCACCACCACGAAGCCCACCCGCAAGGCCGGGAACATCACCTTGCTGAAGGTGCCGAGATAGATCACCGGTGCGTCGCGCACCACGTTCTGCAGTGCAGCCAGCGGCGTGCCGTGATGGCGGAACTCGCTGTCGTAGTCGTCCTCGACGATCCACGCACCGGCGTCCCGCGCGGCCTGCACCAGCGCGACGCGCCGCTCCTGGGACATCACCGCGCCGAGCGGGTATTGGTGCGAGGGCGTGATGTAGACCAGCCGCGGCGGCGCGCTGCGCCACAACTCGGCCGCGGGCGCCAGGCCATGCGCGTCGACCGGCACCGGCACCAGGCGCAGCCCGGCGGCCTGCAGCGCGACGCGCGCCCCGCCGTAGCCGGGGTTCTCGATCCAGGCGATGTCGCCGGCATCGGCCAGCGCCCGCGCGCAGAGATCGAGGCCGTATTGCGTGCCGTCGGTGATCAGCACCTGCTCGGCCTCGCAGGCCACGCCGCGCGAGACGCGCAGGTAGCTGGCGATCGCCTGGCGCAGCCGCAGGTTGCCGGCGGCGGGCTGGTAGTCGAGCTGGGCCGGGCCGATGCGGCGCCAGGCGCGTTCCACCGAGCGCCGCCAGGCCGTCAGCGGGAAGGCGTCGAGGGCCGGCACGCCGAGCACGAAGGCGCCCAGCTCGCCGGGGCGATCGACGTTGCGGCTCAG